>JAITPL010000016.1 GCA_031289445.1 Tannerella sp. | reverse complement strand
TTTTGCCGCTCAAAAATCAAAATCCCATAGATTTCTCCGCTTACAAGTTTGCTCTCGCAATCCGCGCCGGAGATATTGACGCCTTTATGGGATTGCTTCGGGCGCGTTTTGCCGCTATCCCCTACGACCTCAAAGGCAAGTCGGAACGCAGTTATCAGCTGGGATTCTACCTGATTTTCACGCTGATGGGTCAGTACTGCCAAACGGAGGTCAAGAGTACGAAGGGTCGCGCAGATGCGGTTGTGATGACCAAAGACGCCATTTACGTTTTCGAGTTCAAGATGTTGCCCGGCGGCACTGCCGAAGAGGCGCTTGCGCAAATCGACGACCGCGGCTATCTTATCCCCTATACCGCCGACCATCGCCGGCTTGTCAAGATTGGCGTAGAATTTAGCAAGAAAGAACGAGGCATAAGCCGTTGGTTAGTTAAATAGAGTTTATGAACAGAAAAAAAATAATACGGATAATAGTGATAATCATTGGATTGATAGTGATAGCAACGCTTGTAGCGTATTTCGCCTATCGTCCGGAGCGTGAGTGGACGGCGTTTTATATAGCCTGTTGCGGGGGCGTTTTAGTGGCGAATCTGATACTGTCAATTATTTTTGTTTCAAAGAATTTCAAGGATAAAGACGGTAGATAATAAAATTTTTATTACTTTTGCGTCCTAATTTTCAGAAAAGTAAGTAACTAATTTTTATAAACGAGACAGAATGAACGTTTCAATTCAGACAAATGACGCCTTAAGCAGAACAATTAAGGTAGAAGTAACTAAAGATGATTATGCGGAGTCATGTAAAAAAAGTCTGCACAAGCTTCGTCAACAGGCGCAATTACCCGGCTTTCGTAAAGGCATGGCGCCTCTCGCCTTGCTCGAAAAGAAGTACGGTCAGGAAATCAAGGTCGAAGAAATAGACAAGCTGGTAGTCGGAGCCATCTCGAAAGGGATTAAGGACAACAATCTCGATGTGCTGGGGCAGCCTATGCCGAGCGAGACGGACAACAAACCTTTCAACTTCGATACCGACGAGACTTTCGAGTTTAGCGTGGATATAGCCCTGCGCCCCGAGATCGACGCCGAATTTACCAAGGACGACCATCTCCCTTGGTACAAGATAAAAGTTGAGGACCAGGATGTTGATGAACAGATAGATATATATCGTGATAACTATGGCACGTATGAGCAGGTCGAAATCTACGATCAGGACATGGACATGCTGAAAGGCAGGTTGACGGAGCTGGAAGGTATAGTTCCGAAAGAGGGCGGCATAGTGGTCGAAAACACTGTGCTGATGCCGATACACTTCAAGGATGAGACGGAGAAAGGCAAGTTTGCAGGCGCCAGGACAGGCGACCGTGTAGTATTCAACCCCTTCGCCGCATACGCCGGCACGGAAGCTCCTCTGGCGGCGCTGCTAAATATAGAAAAAGAGAAGGTGAAGGATATGACCGGCGACTTCACTTATGAAATCAACACGATTGAGCGTTACAAAGCGGCAGAACTGAACGATGAATTCTACGCTAAACTGTTTGGCGAGGAAGTAGTGAAGGACGAGGCCGGTTTTCGCGAAAAGGTGCGCGAGATAATAACCGGACAGTATGCAAGTTACAGCCAACAGCAGTTTAGCCAGGATGCGCTCGAGCTGTTGAAGGAGAAGGTCAAGGACGTAAGTTTTGCCGACAGTATTTTGAAGCGTTGGATTCGAGCAACAAGCGAAAAAACAAGCCAGGAGGATGTAGAAGAGGAGTATCCCGAGATGATTGAGCAGTTCAAGCGCCAATTGATAGTTGACAAAATAATGAACGCTAACGGATTGACGGTCGAGAAGGAAGACCTGAATGCCTGCGCCATACAGATGGCTTACAAACAATTGCAATCCTACGGTATGCATCAGCCAAGCAAGGATATGATTGAGTACCTTGTAAGCGATATGATGAAAAACGAGCAGACCGTTACGCACTTGACCGACATCGTCTCCCTAAACAAGGCCACCAGAAGCATCCAGCCACAAATTACGCTCGACGAACAGGAAGTAACAATTGCGGAATTTACGAAATTGACGAAAGAAACGAAATCGACCGAATCGGATGAATTGACGGAATCGACGGAACTAATTGAATCGGATGAATCGACAGAAGCAATCGAATCGACTGAATTGACAGAATCGACCGAAGAAACGGAATTGAATTGAACAAACAAGATATGAAAGAATTTAAGAAATATGCTACAGGGCATTTAGGGATGAACGGTAACGCTTTGGACAGTTACATGAACTTTACAAGCAATTACATCTCGCCCACGATTATTGAGGAACGCCAGCTGAACGTAGCACAGATGGACGTTTTCTCGCGCCTGATGATGGACCGCATCATCTTCCTCGGCACACAGATTGACGACTACACCGCCAATGTCATTCAGGCGCAGTTGCTTTACTTGGACACCAGCGACCCGGGCAAGGATATCTCTATCTACATCAACTCACCCGGCGGGGTAGTGTATGCAGGCTTGGGTATCTACGACACCATGCAGTACATCAGCAGCAAAGTTTCGACTATATGCACGGGTATTGCTGCCTCAATGGCCTCGGTGATACTTGTTGCAGGCGCCAAGTCGAAGCGTTTCGCACTCGAACACTCGCGGGTGATGATACATCAGCCTATGGGCGGCATGCAGGGTCAGGCTAAGGATATGGAGATTACTGTACGCGAGATAGTCAAAATAAAAGAGGAGTTGTACAACATCATAGCCAAACATTCGGGCAAGAGCTATGAAGACATAGAGCGCGACAGCGACCGCGACTATTGGATGTCGGCCGGCGAAGCTCTCGAATACGGTATGATAGACGAAGTATTGACCAAAAAAGTTTTACAGTCATGAAAATTGATGAAAAATGCGCATTTTGCGGTAAGACACGCCGAGAAGTGAAGCTGCTGATTTCGGGGGCAACAGGCTCAATATGTGAGACTTGTACAGAGAATGCCGCTAATATCCTCAAGGAGCAGATGGCTATCATTGGTAAAGTCAAGCCGTTTCAGATTGTTCCGGGTACGTTTCCTAAGCCGGACGACATCAAACTGTTTCTCGACACTTATGTTATAGGTCAGGAATACGCCAAGAAATATCTCTCGGTAGCTGTATATAATCACTATAAACGATTGATGCAGAAAGACGCCGGAGATGATGTGGAGATTGAAAAATCGAACATAATAATGGTAGGCGCTACAGGTACGGGCAAGACGCTGCTCGCACGCACTATAGCACGCAAGTTGAATGTACCGTTCTGCATAGTTGACGCGACGGTCTTCACCGAAGCAGGCTATGTAGGCGAAGATATAGAAAGCATCCTGACAAGACTGCTACAGGCGTCCGACTACGATGTGGATGCGGCTCAGCGCGGTATAGTTTTCATTGATGAAATAGACAAGATTGCCCGCAAGGGCGATAACCCCTCGATAACGCGCGACGTTAGCGGCGAAGGCGTGCAGCAGGGTCTGCTCAAGATGCTCGAAGGCTCGATAGCCCTGGTACCCCCTCAGGGCGGACGCAAACATCCCGAACAGAAGATGATACCGGTCGATACAAAGAATATCCTGTTTATATGCGGCGGCGCGTTCGACGGTATAGAGAAAAAGATAGCGCAGAGACTCAATACCCGCGTAGTGGGTTACACTGCCAGCCACCACACCAACAATTACGACCGTAACGATATGCTCAAGTATATTACCCCGACCGACCTTAAATCCTTCGGGCTGATACCCGAAATCATAGGTCGTCTGCCTATATTGACCTACCTCAATCCATTAGATCGCGGTACGTTGCGACGTATCCTCACAGAACCTAAAAACTCCATTATCAAGCAGTATATCAAGCTGTTCGAGATGGATAAAATTCAACTCGCGTTCGATGATGACGTGTTCGATTACATAGTCGATAAATCCATCGAATTTAAGTTGGGAGCACGCGGTTTGCGTTCGATAGTCGAGACAATCATGATGAATGCCATGTATGAGATGCCTTCGGGGACGCAAAGGAAACTACACGTAACATTGCAGTACGCAAAAGAGAATTTTGAGAATGCAGATGTCCAAAGGTTGCAAATAGCATGAATGAATTAAATGTGTAACTTATGGAAACGAAAGAAATTGCGAAAAAAACAGAGGTAAGCAGCAAGCCAAAAGCGGCGGCTGCTTCCAAATCTTCTACATCTTCTACATTAAAGGCTACAGAGGAACCGGCGGATAAGGTTGTTGCGGAACCGGCTGTAGAGGTTGCCGCGGAACCGGCCGCAGAGGCTACCGCGGAACCGGCCGCAGATGCTGCGGTTAAACCGGCCGCAGAGGTTGCTGCTAAACCGGATGCTAAGCCTGCTACGAAGGCTGCCGCAAAACCGACCGCTAAGGTTACTACTAAACCGGACGCTAAGCCTGCTACGAAGGCTGCCGCTAAACCGGACGCTAAGGCTACTGCTAAACCGGCCGCTAAGGCTGCCGCAAAACCGGACGCTAAGGATGCTGCTAAAACGGATGCTAAGGTTGCCGCTAAATCGGACGCTAAACCTGCTACTAAGGCTGCCGCTAAACCGAATGCTAAGACTGCTGCTAAAACGGATGCTAAGACTGTAGCAAAACCGGATGCTAAGGCTGCTGCTAAGCCAGACGCCAAGCCTGCTGCTAAATCGACCGCAAAGGTTGCTACTAAACCAGCCACGAAAGCCGCCGCAAAACCTGCTGCGAAGGTTGCCGCAAAGCCGACTGATAAACCTGCTGCTAAACCGGACGCTCAGCCGGAAGCGAAGCCTAAAGCCAAGGCGGATGCATCCAAGACAGAGCAGCCAAAGACAACTATTCAGAAATCGAAGAAAGACAAGATAACGAATGCGCTGAAGACGCATTTCGGATTCGATACATTCAAAGGCACGCAGAAAGAAATCATCGAGAGCGTGCTTTCAGGGAAAGATACCTTCGTGTTGATGCCTACAGGTGGCGGCAAGTCGCTCTGTTACCAGCTTCCTGCGTTGATGATGGAAGGTACGGCTATCGTTATATCGCCACTGATTGCGTTGATGAAGAATCAGGTGGACGCCATGCGTAACTTCAGCGAGGAAGACGGCATTGCGCATTTCATGAACTCATCGCTTACGAGAGCAGCTATCGAAGACGTCAAGGTTGACATTCTGTCGGGCAAGACCAAGCTGCTTTACGTAGCCCCCGAATCGCTCACTAAAGAAGAAAATATTCTTTTCCTGCGAAAACTGACAATTTCTTTCTATGCCATAGACGAGGCGCACTGTATTTCGGAGTGGGGACATGATTTCCGTCCCGAATATCGCCGTATTCGCCCTATAATCAACGAGATAGGAGTACGTCCTGTGATAGCATTGACAGCCACTGCTACGCCTAAAGTGCAGCATGACATACAGAAAAACCTTGGAATGATGAAGGCAAACGTCTTCACCTCGTCGTTCAACCGTTCCAACCTCTACTATGAGGTGAGGCCTAAAACCTCAAATATAGAGCGCGATATAATCAAATTTATGCGCCAGAACGAGGGCAAGTCGGGCATAGTTTACTGCCTTAGCCGCAAAGAAGTAGAGAAGTTTGCCGAGATACTGTTAGCTAACGGAATAAAGGCTCGCGCCTATCATGCAGGCATGGATACGCAGATGCGTACCGCCAATCAGGACGCCTTCCTTATGGAAGAAGTTGATGTGATAGTAGCGACCATAGCCTTTGGCATGGGAATCGACAAGCCTGATGTACGCTACGTTATCCACTATGATATACCCAAGAGTCTCGAAGGCTATTATCAGGAGACGGGACGCGCCGGACGCGATGGCGGCGAAGGTCAGTGCCTCGCTTTCTATGCGAGTAAAGACCTGCTTAAACTCGAAAAGTTCCTGCAAGGCAAACCCATTGTAGAGCAGGAGATAGGCAAACAGTTGCTGCTCGAAACAGCCGCGTATGCCGAGACTGCCGTCTGCCGCCGCAAGGTGCTGCTTCATTACTTCGGCGAGAAATATGATGAAGAGAACTGCTGCAACTGCGATAATTGCAGGAAACCCAAGCAAATGATCGAAGCCAAAGAACTTCTTTTAACAATTCTTGAGACTATTTCTGTATTGAAAGAAAAATATAAAGCCGAATATATCGTTGATGTATTGTTAGGTCGTGATACGTCCGACATATTGTCGTTCAGGCACAACGAACTTGATTTGTACGGCGCCGGCGACGACGAGGATGAAAGAGTATGGATGTCCACCATCCGTCAGGCTCTGATTGTTGGCTATATCGAGAAAGATATAGAAAACTACGGTCTGCTGAAGGTAACCTCCATGGGAGATAAGTTTACAAAACATCCCGTCTCGTTCATGATAGTCAAGGACAATGATTTTGACGATGATGATGACGATGAAATGCCTTTGCACAGCGGTGCATCGTGTGCGGTTGACCCCGAATTGTTCTCGATAATGAAGGATTTGCGCAGAAAGACCTCAAAACGTCTCGAAGTGCCTCCCTATGTTATCTTTCAGGACCCTTCGCTCGAAGCTATGGCTACTACCTATCCGGTCACTGTAGAGGAACTGCAAAACATACCCGGCGTTGGCGCCGGTAAAGCGAAACGCTACGGTAAAGAATTTGTCGATATAATTAAAAAATATGTCGAAGAGAACGATATTTTACGTCCTGAAGACTTGCGCGTGCGCACTGTGGCAAACAAGTCGAAACTCAAAGTATGGATAGTTCAGAGTATCGACCGCAAAGTGGCGCTTGACGAGATAGCATTCAGCAAAAATCTCGAATTTGAGGAACTGCTCAAGGAAATCGAGACCATTGTCTATTCAGGCACACGTTTGAACCTTGATTACTTCATATCTGAAGTGATTGATGAAGATCGTATTGAAGAAATCTATCTATACTTCAAGGAGTCGGAAACCGATTCGCTTGAAGCAGCCATCAAGGAATTGGGCGGCGGCTTCGAAGAATGGGAAATAAGACTTGTGCGTATAAAATTTATTTCCGAACTAGCTAATTAGAACATATATATACAGGTTTTATGAAGAAAATTTTGATTATTTTGATTGTGGCGTCAAGCGGTTTATGCCTCTACGCCAAGGACAAGAAAGACCCTGTGGTAATGACCGTTGCAGGTAAAGACATTCCACTTTCCGAGTTTATCTTTTTTGCAAAGAAAGACGCCAGCGTGGATTTGACCGACAAGAAATCCGTCGCCAATTACGTCGAGCTGTTTAAGAACTACAAGCTCAAAGTGGCTGACGCCGAGGCTCTTGGAGTACACAAGGCGCCAAGGTTCGACAGCGAGTTCGAAAGCTACAGGCGGCAGTTGCAGCAGAGCTTTCTATCGGATAAGGCGGGTGAAGATTCGGCTATTCATCATATCTACGAGCGCACAAAGCTTATCCCTGCGTTTAAGTACATAGTCGTTCGTTTCCCCGGCGCCCAGATATTTTCGGCTGATACTGTCGCTCCTTACAATAAGGCGTTAGCGATATACGAGCGCATCAAGAACGGTGAAGCTTTCGAAGCAGTAGGCCAGTCGCTGGCTACGGAAGAGAAAAACGACAGTATCCTCTATGGAGAAATCGAGTATCTGTATCCGCTTCAGGTCGTCAAAGAGCTTGAAGAACAGGTGTATTCAATGCAGCCCAACGAGGTATCGCCTCCCCTGCGCACTATCATCGGCTATCATATCGTCAAGTTAGACAGTCTGATACCAAATCCCGGCACTTTCCGTGTAGCTCATATTCTGACGCCCTTCGGCGCCGATTCGCTAACCGACGAAATAGTAGAGGCTGCCCGCCTGCGATCCGATTCGTTGCGTCAGTTAATCATTGGAGGAGCAAATTTTGAAGAGCTGGCTAAAACATGGTCGGGCGATTCGGTTTCGAGTAAACGCGGCGGACTGCTTAGCTATTACGGTCTTGGCGGGACGATCAAGTCATTCGAGCAAGCTGCTTATGCACTCAAAAATGCAGGCGACATAAGCGAGCCGGTACGCACACGCTTAGGATTTCATATAATCAAACTGATTGATAGAAAGGAAAGCATCCCCTTTGAAGAAATGGAAAGCGGCATTGCCGAAAACATGAAACAGACCGAACGAAACTTCGATTTATACAAGACTTTCGACGAGAAAATGAAGGCCCGGCACAACTACATACTCTATCCCGAAGCATACGCCGAACTGGAGCAGATAGCCGACAAATATTTTGCATCGGATACCTCGTTCTACTATAGAACCTTCCAACTGACGAAGCCGCTGATTCGACTCGATACTTTGGATTTTCCGCAATACGAGTTTGCCGAGTACATCTACCGCAAGCCTTCGTCCATGAAATCTTACTCTCCCGATTTCATGAAAGAGATTTTTGACATGTTCGTTCGTGATATAGTAACCGAGATGGAGCGCGATGTGCTTGAACGCGACTACCCCGAATACAACATGCTTGTCAAGGAATATTACGACGGCATATTGCTGTTCGAGATAAGCAACAAGCGTGTCTGGAGCCGTCCCGCCGAGCAGCAGGAAGCGCTCGAAACCGAGTGGTTGAAGGAGATAACGGCGAAATACCCGGTCGTCCTCAACACGAAAGTGATCAAGAAGATAAAAAAATATCTCTGACCGATTGTGAGTATGCGACTGTGCCTTTTAGCCTTCATTCTTATGATTTGCGCTTGCGATAATCGCAGCGTCGAGAAATCGCAGGAAGACGTCTTGGCGCATATAGGCGACAAGACCGTAACACGTGCCGACATCACAGCGCAGATGCCGAAAGGACTGACGAGCGCCGACAGCCTTATCCGCGCCGAAAGTCTGGTCAAAAAGATGGTTATCGGCATACTTATGGACAATGCCGCTTATAAGAATGTAGGCGGCGACAAGAACGAGATAGAGCGCCTGGTCAGCGAGTATCGCCGCTCGCTTATACGACACCGCTATCAGGAAAAGCTGGTCAAC
Source organism: Tannerella sp. (assembly GCA_031289445.1). Lineage (GTDB taxonomy): Bacteria > Bacteroidota > Bacteroidia > Bacteroidales > Tannerellaceae > Tannerella. The sequence continues at coordinate 2,748 of JAITPL010000016.1, read as the reverse complement.
GACAAGGTATCGGCGGATATTAGCTTGGTTGATCAAGTTGCTTATTATGAGGAGAATAAGGCGCAGTTCGTGCTTGGCGACAACCTGATAAAAGGCTTGTTCCTGAAAGCGCCGATAGACGCGCCCAAACTGAACGAAGTGCGCAAATGGTATGTCTCCGAAACGGAGGAATCGCTCGAAAAGATTGAGAAGTACAGCATTCAGAACGCTATCACCTACGATCTTTTCTACGACCGCTGGGTGAACTTCGACGAGGTGATGACCAAAATACCGCAGCGCATCACTGATGCAACGCGCTTTCTGAGCGCTAACAACCATCTGGAAGTATCGGACAGTACATACGTGTATTTCCTGAACATCTCGGATAAGCGACTTGTCGGCGGTGTAGCGCCCTTCGACTATGTCAGCGTACAGATACGCAATATGATGGCCAACAAACGCAAGATAGATTATTTGCGCGAGTTCGGCGAAGATTTATACCGCTCAGCCGTCCATGACGGAATAGTGAAATTTATTACAGAATAAAATATATGGAAATGATAATTAAACGATTAACACTCAGTATGATTTGCCTCGCGACATGTCTCTCGCTCGCAGCGCAGAAAAATGTTATCGACGAAGTGATTTGGATTGTAGGCGACGAGCCTATACTCCGTTCGGACGTCGAAAACCAACGCCTCTTCCTGCAAAACGATAACGTGCGCATCGATGGCGATCCGTATTGCATACTGCCCGAACAGATTGCCGTGCAGAAACTGTTCCTCTCGCAAGCCAAAATAGACAGTATCTATGCCGACGAGACCAATGTGCTGCGCTACGTTGACCGTTGGGTCAACATGGCTATCAACCACTACGGCTCAAGGGAGAAACTTGAGGAATATATGGGCGGCAAAAAACTGTCGCAGATAAAAGAAGAACGCAAACAACAGGTGCGCGACCAGCAGGTCGTCGAAGAGATGCAAAAGAAAATCGTCGGCGATATACGACTGACGCCCTCGGACGTGCGCAAGTACTTCAGCCAGATTTCAAAAGACAGTCTGCCGATGATTCCTTCAACCGTCGAAGTACAGATCATTACTACGGAGCCGAGGATTCCGGTTGAAGACATTGACGCTATCAAGGCTCGCCTGCGCGACTATACCGATAAAATCAACAAAGGCGAATATGCTTTCTCGTCGCTGGCCATGCTCTACTCCGAAGACCAGGGAACAGCCCTGCGAGGCGGCGCGACAGGGTTTATGTCGAAGGTTGAGATGGCGTCCGAATATGCCAATGCACTCTCAAGCCTCAACGACCCCAACAGAATCTCGAACATCATCGAGACCGAATACGGCTACCATATCATTCAACTGATTGAAAAACGCGGCGACCGTATCGATAGCCGGCATATATTGCTGCGCCCCAAAGTCTCGGAGCAGGAAATAAACAAGGCAATCCTAAGCCTCGACTCGCTCTATAACATTATTACTGTGGACAAAAAGTTTTCTTTCGACGAAGCCGCCTATTTCTCTTTCGATAAGGATACCCGCAATAATAAAGGGCAGATGGTCAATCAGAACATGGAAAGCAATAACTACGGCACTACACGCTTTGAGATGGAAGAACTGCCGTTAGGCATGGGCATCATTGTCGATAGCATGCAGGTAGGCGAAATTTCCAGGCCTTTCAGGATGAAGAACGCTGCACAGAAAGACATAGTCGCTATTGTCAAACTTAAATCGCGCGTCAAAGCGCATCAAGCTAACGTATCCGACGATTTTCAGGCGCTAAAGGCCTTGGTAGAGAACAAGAAACGGGAAGAGATTATCAACAGCTGGATTGTCAGCAAGCAGAAATCTACCTTTATTCGCGTCTATAGCACATGGCGCGATTGCGACTTCAAGTATCCCGGATGGATTAAGGAATGAAAACGCTCGTAATATGTATATTAACGAGTTTGACCTCGCTGCTGGCGGCACAAACGCCGCAGACAGCGATACAGGATTCTGTGCCGTTAACGACGACGCAGGACACTGTGCCCTTAACTGCGACGCAGGACACTGTCCGCAAGACTAAAATATATCTGGAACATGCTGATATTCAGTTGTATAACAAGTTTATCAACGACCAGCGGGAAGTATTGAGGGGCAACGTGGTTTTCCGCCACGACTGTTCGTTTATGTACTGCGACAGCGCTTATTTCTATGAGAACGACCGCTCTCTCGAAGCCTTCGGTCTCGTGCGCCTCGAGCAGGGCGATACTCTCTTTGTCTATGGCGATTACCTCTACTACGACGGAAATATCGAGATGGCCAGGATGCGACACAATGTTCGTATGGTCAATATACAGCAGGACAGCACGGAAGTTACGCTTTTTACCGACAGCCTCGACTATAACCGGCAGACAAACATAGGCTACTATTTCGACGGAGGGCGCATTGTAGATAGTGCAAACGTGCTGACGTCCGTTTACGGACAGTACTCGCCGGGTACTAAAATCGCCGTCTTCAACGACAGCGTCATCCTTACAAATCCCAATTTCACCCTCTATTCGGATACGCTCAATTACAGCACCGATACCAAGATTGCGACTATTCTCGGCCCCTCTGTTATCGAATCCGACAGCGGCCTCGTCCATACCTCGCGAGGCTGGTATAATACAGCCGAAAATACTTCCCTGCTGCTCGACCGCTCCGAAGTCTTGTCGGGCGACAAGACCCTCATCGGCGATTCGCTTGTCTATGACCGCGCTAACGGCATTGGCAAAGC
>JAITPL010000014.1 GCA_031289445.1 Tannerella sp. | reverse complement strand
CGAGCCGGTTGTCTTTGAGGTCTTCGCGTATGTTCTTTACAAAGTTCTCGTCGCCGCTGTAGAAGAGCGTCGTCTTGCCGGAATCCGTTTGTTCTATCTGCACTTTTGCAATCAGATGTTTTCCAAGCCTGAGCGTACTCACCGCCCCGTCAAAATCAACCTGGCGCTCGCCTTGTCGGCCGCTGCCCTCTATCGGCTCGCTTTTATCATTGGCGTCATTGGCGTCATAGACTTCATAAGAGGCCTTGTTCCACAGAAAAGTGCCATTTTTCCACCGTTGACCTTTCATCCAGTTGTTTTTGTTGAAATGTATGCCAGAGCAGCAAAGCAGCGCCAGCGCTACCAGCCATATTGCCAAAGAGATGCGCTTGAACAGCAGGCTGACCGGTTTCAGTTTGGCAATCTTGGCCACAACCCAGTAAATCATGGCAGCCGACGGTATTCCCAAGATTAAAACCAGCGAAACGATAGCCAAAACAGGTCGATTGATCGCAAAAAACGACGACTCGCCAATCAATTCACTCCCCAGTCCGCCTAATAGTCCGCCGGTTACGCCGAACAGTACGCCAAACAGCACCACAACAACTATGCCGAGCGCAAACAGTAAGGGAATGACTACAAGCAGTCCGATAACTATCAGACTGACCTTTAATAATGCGCCCAGTACGCTCAATCCGCCGCTCAAACAGCCGTTATTATTCGACTGCGAAGTAGGAGGAGCTGCCTGAGCGGAAACTGTCTTGCCGATATTTTCTACCGTAACAGGCTCGCCGCGCATCTGCAGTTTCTCTTCGGCCGTCTTCGCTTTTGGAACGACTATCCATGCGATGACATAAGCGATTATCAGAAACGACATGGAGAAGGAGCTGGAGTGTGCTCCGCCCGGCACAATGTGATAAACGACTTTCGTAAGGCCTGCCGGAATAAAGGCAAGTACGACGAAGGCAAGTCTGACCCAGGTCGCATCCCATCCGAAATAAGCCGCCAACCCCGAACAGACGCCACCGACAATCTTATCATGCATGTTGCGGAACAATTTCTTCCGGGTGTTCTTTGTTTCCGGCGCTGCGGGAGGCGTTTCCGCTTCGTCCGCAGTTGCAAAATCGGCTGGCTTGCCCACACGTGCGATGACTTCTTCAATCTCGACAAACGCGACAACCGTACGTCCCGACTGAAGTTTCTCGCTGAGCAACTCTTCTATACGCGCCTCGAAATCAGCCAGAATTTCCGTCGCGCCCTCTTCCTTCTCGAAGTAACTACGGAGGTTTTGAAGGTATATATCAAGCAGTTGATACGCATCTTCGTCCATCGTAAATACCCGTCCATTCAAACTCACTGTTACTGTCTTCTTCATACCTATGTAATTTTAAAATCCTTTAATTGATTTATTGTACTCTCGATCTCGCTCCATGCAGCGCTCAACTCGTTCAGCGCCGCCTCTCCCTTTTCCGTCAGGGCGTAATACTTGCGGGGCGGGCCTTGCAGAGATTCTATCCACTGATATTGCAGCAAATCCAAGTTCTTCAACCGGGTAAGCAGGGGATACAGCGTACCCTCTACAACCAACAACCGAGCCTCCTGCAATATGCGGATAATATCGTTGGAATATGCGGCTTCCCGCTTAATAATCAAAAGGATACAGTATTCGAGTATCCCCTTTCTCATCTGAGATTTAACATTTTCTACGTTCATAATCTGTTATCAAATTTTCTGCAAAGGTAGGCATTATATTATACCTTGCAATACATACTACTGTGTTTTAATGTTATTTAACCTCGAAGGCATGGTTTTCTACCATATTTAACTGTTTTTCACGTAATTTGGAGGCATATAAAACGAAAAAGAGACCGACCGTAGTAACAGTCAGTCTCCTTTTCCTTGCGTCAAAAAAAGCGGCTCTACGAAGCGACTCGCTTCTCCTTGATGCGTGCTTTCTTACCGGTAAGATTGCGCAGATAGTACAGCTTCGTGCGACGCACCTTGCCGTGCTTGTTGATTGCAATGCTCTCGATGAACGGCGATTCGATAGGGAAAATCCTCTCTACACCAACGTTCTCCGAAATCTTGCGCACCGTGAAACGTTTCTTGGAACCGTGACCTGAAATGCGTATCACAACGCCGCGATACTGCTGAATGCGTTCCTTGTTTCCCTCCTTGATACGATACGAAACCGTAATCGTATCTCCACTGTTGAATTCCGGAAATTCCTTCTCAGTGGCAAAAGCCTCTTCGGCTACTTTGATTAAATCCATTGTCTATAAGCTCTTTATATGTTTATAAATAACAAAACGCAACATAACGGGTCTCACTTTTCCCGCCAGCGATTACGTAAAGCGGCTGCAAAGGTACGGATAATTTTTTGAATCACAAGCAAAAAAGTGATTTTTTTTTGCCTTGCGGCCTGCCATGCGCTCGTACCGCGCAAAAAAAACGGCACAAACCCTGCGTATTTCAAATAAATGTGTATATTTGCAGCGTGAAAGGTTGATGAAATTTCGTCAACTACTTAATTATTACAAACTTAAACAAAGAAAAGATGGAAAATTTAGTAAAGAAAATTGAGGGCATTTACAGCGATTTCATTACAGACGCTAATGCTCAGTTAGTAAAGGGTAACAAAGCGGCCGGAACACGTGCTCGCAAGGCCTCATTAGACCTTGAGAAGCTGTTGAAGGAGTTCCGCAAGGTTTCCATTGAGGCTGCCCGTTGAGGCCGTCCCGGGAGTAATTGTACCGATTACACTACAAAACGGAGGGCGCTTGCAGCAATGCAACCCCCTCCGTTTAAAAAATCGGTCGGGTTACCCGTTCGAGCAGGTTTGGATGACGCAAGTCAAGCGCAAATCGGGTATTGCCTTGGAACCCGCGGCTTGATATGCGTAAGGAATGACTAATACAACTCATTCATCCTCCGCGCAATAGCCCTAATTTCTTCCCGAAAACTCTCCGGCGAAAGGACTTCTATCTCCTCGCCATGCGAAAGCAGCTCCTGCCTGAAATCGGTTGTCGGCGCGATGTAATACTGAAAAACACTGTAATCTTTGGTTGTTTCAATCTCCTGCTGCGAATGATGTAAAGGTAAGGTTTGTAGATATTTACATTTCTTTCCAAATGCTTTGACGGTGATAATCCGAGGCTCGACGGTCGGATCGACGACTTGAACTTGCGGATAATCTGGTCATAGCACGCCTCGAAGCAAGGCTTTTGGTTAGCGTTTTTGTCTGCG
>JAITPL010000157.1 GCA_031289445.1 Tannerella sp. | reverse complement strand
GTTACTACATACGATACGCATAACTTCGATAGAATAAAATTTAGTGCCGCAAAGATAAAGAAAAAAAAGCACAAACACGTTGTTTTTTATGAAATACATCATCTTTTTTTCGTCAGGAGGGAAAAAAGATCGATATGTATCCTCTAACGATGATAATACGACGTCATTGTCAATTTCTGATTTGCCTCCTGTCGGGGATTGGGCGTCGCTATTGGGCGTCGCATTGGCGAAGTCAGGGCGAACTGTCCGGCGCAGGGGAAACCTTGATATTCGATATTTATTTGTAATTTTGCGCCGGTTTTAAAAGGATAAATATGAAAAATGTTATTGATTTCAATCCGCTTCTGTTTCAGTCGCTAAAGAATTACTCCCGCGAGAAGTTTATGCGCGACCTGATGTCCGGAATCATTGTAGGCATCGTAGCATTGCCGCTGGCTATAGCTTTCGGTATCGCTTCGGGCGTCAGTCCCGAAAAAGGCCTTATAACTGCCATTATAGGCGGTTTCATAGTGTCGTTTCTTGGCGGCAGCAGCGTGCAGATAGGCGGCCCGACCGGCGCTTTTATCGTCATCGTTTATGGCGTCATTCAGAATTTCGGCGTCGAGGGACTTGTCATCGCCACACTGCTTGCAGGAATTTTGCTTGTGCTTATGGGCGTCTTGCGCCTCGGGACGGTTATTAAATTTATCCCCTATCCTATAGTTGTAGGCTTCACCAGCGGCATCGCGCTAACTATCTTCACTACACAGATTAAAGACCTCTTTGCCTTATCTATCGACAAGATGCCCGGCGACTTTATTTCCAAATGGGTTGTCTATGCGCAAAATATAGGCTCTGCCTCGTGGCTCTCGCTACTAATCGGACTTTTGAGCATCCTCATCATAGTCTATACGCCAAGGTTTTCAAAGAAAATACCCGGCTCGCTGATAGCAATCATCCTGATGACTGCCGGCGTTTATATCCTGCGCACATTCTTCGGCGTCGAAGGCGTCGAAACTATCGGCGACCGTTTCCAAATCAACGCATCACTGCCGGAGCCTGAAACAATCTCCATCAACACCGAAACAATCAACCTTTTACTGCCTGCGGCCTTTACTATTGCCATGCTCGGCGCTATCGAATCGCTGCTCTCGGCAACCGTTGCCGACGGTGTTACCGGCGACCGGCATAACTCCAATACCGAACTGATAGCGCAGGGAGTGGCCAATATCATCGTCCCCATCTTCGGCGGCATACCTGTTACAGGCGCTATTGCACGTACTATGACTAATATCAACAACGGCGGACGTACTCCGGTTGCCGGACTTATCCATGCGGTCGTATTGCTGCTCATATTGCTCTTCCTCGGCCCGCTGACCAAACATATACCTATGGCCTGCCTCGCAGGGGTGCTGATAATAGTGTCGTACAACATGAGCGAGTGGCGCACTTTCCGCTCACTGCTCAAAAACCCCAAAAGCGATGTCATAGTGCTGCTTGTAACATTCTTTCTGACTGTCATCTTCGATCTTACGATAGCCATAGAGATAGGTCTGCTGCTGGCTATGCTTCTCTTTATGAGGCGCATAGCCGAGACTACGCAGGTGTCGGTTGCCACAGAACGCATCGACCTCTCGCACGAAAGCGAGTTTGCGCACGACGCAGATGCTCTAATCATTCCGGAAGGAGTAGAGGTGTATGAAATCGACGGCCCTTTCTTCTTCGGCATAGCCAACAAGTTCGACGCCTGCATGAAACAGCTGGGCGCCAAACCTCGCGTGCGCATCATCCGAATGCGCAAAGTGCCTTTCATGGATTCGACCGGCCTGCACAACCTTGAGAGCCTCTGCCGTCTTTCCATGGGTGAAAATATTCAGGTCATACTTTCGGGCGTCAACGACAAAGTACGCGCCATGCTTGTCAAAAACGGCATGGATACACGCCTTGGCGCCGAGAATATCTGTAGTAACATACACGAAGCTCTAACAAAAGCAAACGAGTTTCTGGCTATTTCCGAGAAATAAACATTATCTTTGTACTGTAAAAGAACTTTTTTCATCCCTCGCGCTTGGAAATCTCAATATTTTTATGTACTTTTGTAGTGTAAAATCATCAAAAAATAATCTGTATGGCAGAGTTAAAACATCCTATTCGCGAAGCTGAGCGCTATATTGAGAATGCTCGCATCCTGCTTTCCGAGAAAGCCGAGAAAGACGGCAGCTATTACAATGATAGCAAATACGTTCGCATGGCCGGCAATACCGCTTGGAACGGCGTACTTATTGCGCTTGACGCCGCGCTTGGTATCCGCAAAGGCATGAAGCGCGGACAGCGTCCCGATATTCAGGATTATCAGGATGCAATATCAAAGAAAGACAACAAAATGACACGACCGCTGTTTTATGCCTACGAATCGTTGAATACGGTTTTGGGCTACGACGGCAATTGTAACTATACAATAGTTCAAGCAAGCATAAAACAGGCCAAAACACTTGTCAGCTGGGCTGACAAGCATTATCGGCCTGACTGATTTATTTCTTTGTATAATTATCCTTGAGAATCTTCATGAAATAGCCGCCAACGACAGAACGCGCACGAAAACCTACCGAATGGCTATCTTTCGTATCATGCCAGTCGCTGAGCGGTATGCGCGAGACAGTCTCGTCGGCGTAGAGATGAACAGGCGCTATCAACGCGCGAAAATCATCCGGCGAAGTAGCCAGACATGCACTCCATGCTATCCAGTCGCTTTTGGTGTAGTCTTTGCGGCTGTCGAGCGGCAAACCGTATTTGTTCTGCTTTTTCAGATAGTAAGCTACCTCTTTCGCAGCCACCTCAGGCGGAAATATCGACATGCCGAACATATCGTCCCACACTAAATTATACTTCTGACTCCAGGTATCCGCCTTGTCGAACGTCAGACGGTAATGATCGCCGTTGTCGGCCATCCGTACCCACTTCTGCTCCATCTCCTTGGCGGTGGATATGTACTTTTCGGACGTCGCCTTGTCGCCCAGCATCCCGGCAAGTTTACCGTATCCGGCTATGCCAATGATAGCTTTGATGGAGAGATTGGCGTTATGCGCAAAATGTCCGGCAAAATCATCCGTACACAGTTGATTTTCGGGGTCAAGTCCTTCTTTTATCAGATAGTCGGCCCAGATAGTCAATACCTCCCAGTGCTTCTTTGCATATTCGGCGTTACCCTCGACAACGGCGATGGCGGTAGTCAGTATAAGCATGTTACCGCCCTCCTCGACCGGCATGTCGCCACCGTAAGTCTGACCGTTAGCCCGGGGATAAGTGCCTACGTCGTGCGAGGGGAAAGGTTTGGTCCACTTGCCGCTCTCGCTGAAGTAGAAGATGGGATTCATCATTCCCTTGAGCAACTCAGGGTTATAGAGCAAAAAGAGCGGCGACGAAGGATAGGTTATATCCACAGTGCCTATCGAGCCGTTACTGAAATTTTCCTTTGAGAGGAAGAGCAGGTTACCGTTTCCGTCATCAACAAGTTTGTGAGCCGAGACGGCCTGCCGGTAAGCCAGAGCGCATATCTCGGCATACTCCTTGCCGCCGGCCTTGACGGCGTCGTTGACAAGACGGCTGTCGAAGTCCGCGCAGTCGTGCATGATTTGCTGATAATCCCTGTCGGCGGCGGCGAAAGTTTGATGGATGCTAACTGTACCGTCGTGCGTCCAGTAAGCGCGGCGGTTGTTGTGGAAGTACTGAATGGAATATATGTCGTCATAGCCGAGCATCACAAAACCCTCGGTTGCGGCGGCGATCTTGCCCAGGTTGTCGTAATAAGTCATAGCGTTGTTGCCGGCAATAACACCGTTGCCGTTTCGAATACGTGTAGCCAGATAGAAGTATCCCCAGTCGATGCGCACGTTGTCGCCTCCCTTTTGCAGGATTGGCTGCTCGGTAGTTCCGGCACGGACGAAGGATATACCCTCCTGTGTGTCAATGGCGATTTCGGTCTTTTGGCCGGGCGAGTTGATAGCCCAGTCGGGCGTGGCTTCGATATGAATACCGACGTCGTGAGGCTGTCCGTCGTTTGGCGTGGCCTGATAGGAGATGTAAGTAACCGGTCGGGATAGAAGTTCGAGGTTGTCGGGCAAGAGCGGCGTTGTGAAAACTACGCTAAGGTCAACAGGGCCGCAGGTGAAGTTGTAATAAGTTTGCGTCGGCTGGACGTTGACGGAGGTCTGGATGGCAGCCTGCTCGAAGCGGATGCCGCTCAGGTCCTGGACAAAGAGGCCGAAATCGACGTAAGCGCCGCCGGTACGGTTTTTGCAGTTGGCCGCGATGACGTTCTTGCCGGCCTTGAGGGTTGCCTTGACCTCGTCGGAAAGCTCTATCTGCACGTTCTTCCTCCACGCATCACCTGTTTCGACGACCTTGACGCCGTTGATAAAGAGCGTGAAATCATCATCGTGCGAGTATTCGAGGATGAGGGGTTTTGAGGAGAAGTCTTCAGGGAGGTCGAAGGTACGGCGCACCCATATCTCCTTGCTTGTCCACTCGGTCGAGAGGAAAGGCTCGTCGGTAGTGCCGAAGGCAGCTTTGCCGTGTTGCCATGCGTCGTCGTTGAATGAGGCAACCGTCCAGTCTCCCTTAGGCTCTTTTTCGGTGTAGGCAGCATCCCAGCGGTCGGAGGCTGCGGTGGGGAGGTATTCGAAGAGCGGGATTTCGTTTACTCCCATAAAGCGATAATCGACGCCATCAACCTTGAGCGCTCCCAGAAGCGGGAACTTCACCCCGGTCCAGTGCCTGACGAGGTCGTCGTTGAGATTGTCCGTGAACGACCACGCACTTGTGTAGGGGTCGATACTGACTAAGGGATAAGCCGGCGCTCGCAGCGTGTTGGTGTGCGAGGGCGCAAACTTGTCGGTGTTTCCTGCGCATCCGCACAGTGTAACGATGAATAGTAAGAATGCAAGATTTTTCATAAGATATAAATATATTAATGTAATGACTGTTTTTCGGAATCAGCGGAATCGACGGAATCAGCGGAATCTACGGAAGAGGAGGGCGAGACAGGCGTGGCTCGAAAGGTGTATTTTTTCTGCCCGATGTAACTGCATACTATCGTTATGACGGTGATTATCATCTTGGACGGGGTCGGATAGCAGTTCAGTCCGTCAACCAGAACTTTCAGTCCCACATAGTTAATAAGCAGGTTGCCGCCGACGATCAAGATATAGCGAAGCAGTTGAGTACGTCCGCGAAGGTCGGAGGCGGTAAAGGTTACATACTTTTGCAGCAGGAAGCCGGTCAGGTTAGA
>JAITPL010000136.1 GCA_031289445.1 Tannerella sp. | reverse complement strand
CCGCTTGCTGGTAAATTACATTCTGCTACGACACGGTTATCCGATGATAGTCATTCCTACTGTTGACAGAAACAATTATCTCAATATCTTGGGTAAATGCGATAAAACGATAGGCTCTGTACCATACAATGGCGCTACTGCCATCATAGAGCAAGTGAAACCGTTCGTTGATTATATTTCGGTGTTTGTAGAGAAAAAACTAAATTTGGTTATTCCTTTTGCAAAAGAAGAAATCCGAGAGTTTTCGGAAAATGATACCGCAGTCAATGACCCTAATAAAATTGCTGATAATCAAAATAATAAAAACGATACAGGAAGCGATGAACCCAATGATGACCCTAATAATGTCGTAGAAAATTTTGCTGATAAAAGGCAAAAACTGATTCTAAAGTTCATCAAAATGAACAATAAAGTTTCGCGAGATGAAATTGCAAAATTGTTAAAAACCAGTTTGTCAACCATTAAACGCGATTTCAAGCAAATGCAAGATGAAGGCATCATTGAGCGAATAGATGGGACACGCGGCTACTGGAAAATCACGAATTAAAAATCACGAACTACGTTGATACAAAGAAGTTAAGGCAAAGGATATTAGACCTTGCCATTCGCGGCAAACTTGTTCCGCAAGACCCAAGCGATGAATCGGCGTCGGCGCTACTCGAAAAAATCAGGGCGGAAAAAGTACGAATGGATTGCAATGTGGGTGAAGAGGCCTCACGTTCAGCAAAAAAGACCGCGGTATCAGCCGACATATTGCAACATCGTAAGCCGTAGGCCATAAGCAGTAAGCCATAAGCCATAAGCAATAATCCGTAGGCCAATTCTCAATTATCAATTATTCAGTCGTCTATGCCGTGTAGTTTCCGGCCGGGTTCTTTGTCGGTCTTTTTGGCGGCTTGTTGTAGAGCCTGACGCAATTGTCGGCGTTCGCCTTCGGTCATTGTGATTGAGGAAACATTGCCTTCGTCGTAATAGTTCTTGTAACTTGTCGCGTGCTTGCTGTTATGATACTTGTTGCGATAGGAAGGGCTGAACACCATGCTCAGTAGATGATTGAAGTCAAGGCCTCCTCTCACCCCGCCCCCTGTTGCACCGTTCACATCGAAGCCGCGACTGCCGGGCGGCAACTGCTCCATGAGCTTTTCCTTTTCCGACTTGGAAAGCATGATGGTCCGACTCTCGCTTATCGAGTCCATCTTGTCCATGTACAGAACGTACATCGCGAAGACGGCGGGCGGCATGGTGTAGGGGTCAATGCTGCTGATGTTCGCCGAATCGATAGCGCCCGCGTTGCTGAAACCCTTCAGCAGTTCGATCTTGTCGCCCTCCTTTATCCACGACGGCAAGATCAGACGACCATCTTCGATAGCCTTCTTCGTCTCCTCGTTGATACGCAGTTCCCGACGCCCTTCGATGACGTTGAGCAACCAGATCGAATCTTCCTTACTCCATTCCTGAGCCTTTGCCGTCGTTGCCGTCAAGCAGGCTACAACAGCCATTACGTACAATAATTTCAGTTTTGTTGCCATAATAATTACATTATATGAAAGCACAAAAATAAGAAAAAAAATCAACTAATTCAGATAGCTGTTGAAAACTTTTTTATGGTATGTGGATTTATTTGTATAAATTTGCACCGATATGAAGGCATTTACACACTTACACGTACATACGCAGTACTCGCTTCTAGACGGTCAAGCGTCCATCGACAGCCTTATAGAAAAGGCTCAAAAAGATGGGATGAAAGCGCTTGCCATGACCGACCATGGAAACATGTTCGGCGTCAAGGAATTTTTCAACAAGATAAAGAAGAAAAACAGCAAGCACACAGGCATTATCAAGGATTGCGAGAAGGAACTTCAGCAGTTGCAGAATAAGGCCAACCCTAACGATGACGATGACGGGAGAATAGCCAAGCTGTCGCATAAAATCAGGGAAGAAGAGCAGCAGCTATTCAAGCCGATAATAGGTTGCGAGTGCTACTGTGCACGCAACGGACGGCATGTCAAGGAAGGAAAAGAGAACCAGAGCGGTTGGCATATTATCCTGTTAGCCAAGAACTTGCAGGGATACAAGAACTTGATAAAGATGGTCTCTATCTCGTGGACTGAAGGTTTTTATTCGCGTCCCCGAATCGACAAGGAGTTGCTGGAAAAATATCACGAGGGAGTGATTGCAAGTTCGGCTTGTCTGGCAGGCGAGATACCGCGTCATATTCAGGCCGGCGACATGCAGAAAGCCGAAGCGTCGGCACTGTGGTTCAAGAACCTTTTCGGAGACGATTTCTATCTTGAGCTGATGCGCCACGAGACCCACGACATGAAAGCGGCGCAGGACGTTTATCCGCGTCAGGTTGAGGTCAACAAGGCCTTAATCGAGATAGGCCGCAAGCACAACATCAAGTTGATAGCCACCAACGACGTACATTTTCTTAATGAAGAGGACGCCGATGCGCATGAGATACTGCTCTGCCTCAGCACCGGCAAAACCCTGAGTGATACTGACCGCATGCGCTATACTCGACAGGAATGGTTCAAGACCGCCGCCGAGATGAACGCTATCTTCCACGACCTGCCGGAAGCGCTCGACAATACAATGGATATAGCCGGCAAAGTGGAGTTCTATGATATTGATTCGCCTGCATTGATGCCGTTTTTCGAGATTGACGCCGCTTTCGGAACGGAAGAAGCATATCGCAAAATATATGACGAAAAAGCCCTTATCGAAGAATTTAAGGGAGATAAAAACTACATACGTCTGGGCGGCTACGACAAGGTGTTGCGCATCAAGCTCGAAGCCGATTATCTGACGCATCTCACATACGAAAGAGCGCCTGCCCGCTATGGAAGCGAGTTTACGGACGAAATAAGGGAACGTATCGACTTCGAGTTACAAACGATGAAGAGTATGGGTTTTCCGGGCTATTTCCTTATCGTTCAGGACTTTATACAGGCTGCTCGCGGTATGGGCGTATCCGTCGGGCCGGGTCGCGGCTCGGCGGCAGGCTCGGTAGTGGCTTACTGTCTGGGTATTACCGACATCGACCCTATCAAATATGACCTGCTGTTTGAGCGTTTTCTTAATCCCGACCGTATCTCAATGCCCGATATAGACATAGATTTCGATGATGACGGACGCGGCGAGGTCTTGAAATGGGTAACCGACAAGTACGGCGCCGACCGCGTGGCGCACATCATTACTTACGGCACTATGGCTACCAAGTCGGCTATTGCCGATGTAGCGCGGGTGCTGAATTTGGGGCTGTCGGAATCCAACCGTCTGAAGAAACTTGTGCCCGACCGTATGCCCGAAATTGACGGCAAGCAGGTCAAGCAGACCGTCGCCAACTGCATTAAGCATGTTAGCGCACTCAAGGCGGAGGCCGAGAGCAAGGTTAATCCGCTGATACGCGAAACGCTGAAATTTGCAGGTCAGTTGGAAGGCACTGTCCGCAACACCGGCGTTCATGCCTGCGGTATCATTATCGGTCGGCAACCCATTTCCGACATTGTACCTGTGGCTACTGCCGAAGACAAGAGTTCCGGCGAAAAGGACAAGAAACTGCTTGTTACTCAATACGAAGGCACGGTTATCGAAGAGACAGGGCTGATAAAGATGGACTTTCTCGGTTTGCGTACCCTTTCGATAATCAAGGAAGCGCTCGCAAACATCAAGCAGACAACCGGCAAAGAGATAGATATTGACCATATAGATATTGAGGACAAGGATACCTACAAACTGTTTTGCGAAGGCCGCACGACGGCTACTTTCCAGTTTGAATCGCCCGGCATGCAAAAGTATCTGAAAGAGTTGCAACCATCTAAGTTTGAAGACCTTATAGCGATGAATGCGCTCTATCGTCCCGGCCCTATGGATTATATCCCGTCGTTTATCGAGCGCAAGCACGGACGTGCCAGAATAGAGTACGACATCCCTGTAATGAAGCGGTATCTGGAAGATACCTACGGCATCACGGTCTATCAGGAGCAGGTGATGCTTTTGTCGCGTCTGCTGGCCGACTTCACACGCGGCGAGAGTGATACGCTGCGCAAGGCGATGGGTAAGAAGCAGATTGACAAGATGAACGAGTTGAAGGATAAATTTCTTACGCAGGGCGTCGAGCTTAAAGGCCACAACCGCAAGGTACTGGAAAAAATCTGGGCCGACTGGGAGAAATTCGCTTCCTACGCATTCAACAAAAGTCATGCCACCTGCTATTCGTGGATAGCATTCCAAACGGCCTATCTCAAGGCGCATTACCCTTCGGAATACATGGCGGCCGTATTGAGCCGTAACTTGTCCAATATCAAGGAGATAACCAAACTGATGGATGAATGCCGTTCTATAGGATTGCAGGTACTTGGCCCCGACGTCAACGAATCGTTCGTCAAGTTCGGCGTCAACAAAAAAGGCGATATACGCTTCGGGCTTGTTGCCGTCAAGGGCGTTGGCGAGGGCGCCGTACAGAACATCATCGACGAACGCGAGAAGAACGGACCTTATAAGGATATTTACGATTTCGTAGAGCGTGTGGATATGGCGAAATGCAACAAGCGGGTATTTGAAAGCCTTGCACTGTCAGGCGGTTTCGACAATCTCGGCTTTGGTCGCGAGCCTTACGGTACTCTCAACGAAAAAGGAGAGACTTTTATTGAGGTACTTATGCGCTATGGCGCTAAATATCAGTTGGATAAACAGACGGCGACCAACTCGCTTTTCGGCGGCGACCAGGCGGTTATTATTTCCAGGCCTGCCCCGCATAAATGCGAGCAGTGGAACGACCTCGACCGCCTCAACAAGGAGAAAGACCTGATAGGAATCTATCTGTCGGCGCATCCCTTGGACGATTATCGCATAGCGCTCACTTACGTCTGCAACACAGGGATGGCCGACGTCAAGGACAAGTCTGCACTTCGGGGGCGCGACCTGATGATGGGCGGCATCGTTACTGCCTTTCGCGACGGAAGGACCAAGCAGGGCAAGCCTTATAGTATCATTACGCTTGAAGATTTCACCGGTAGCGGAGAAATAGCCCTCTTCGGAAAGGATTTTGAAACATACGCCACCTTCGGACGTATCGGTTTGTATCTCTTGATAAGAGGGAGAATCGACGCCGGACAGTGGGGCAAGGACGATTATTTTCGCATTCATTCAATCACGCAGTTGCAGGACGAGAAAGACAAACTTATTAAAAGTTTCGGCATATCGCTGTCAATCAATGATTTGGATGACACCACGATTGCCGATTTGGAGGCTGTATTAAAGAATGAGAAAAGCAAGAAGAGCGGCAAGAGCGGCGGCAGCGCAAGGTTGTATTTCACCCTGACCGACGAAGAGCGCAACGTCTCGGTCAAGATGGCGTCGATAAAGGCAGGCGTCGATGTTACGAAAACTCTTTTGGAAACGCTCGGACACATTCATCATTTGGACTTGTATCTGAATGATAAAAAGATAGAAACCGTCGTAAAACAGGAGGAGTTCCTCGAAGACGAAACGGCTAACACAATAAACGAATATATTGACATTTAACTAACTTAATAATATTATAATCATGGCATTAAGAGTAACAGACGAAAATTATAAGTACATATTGGAAGGCGGACAGCCTGTAGTATTGGACTTTTGGGCGGAATGGTGCGGCCCCTGTAGAATGATTACGCCCATAATCGAAGAGTTGGCGACCGAGTACGACGGCACAGTTGCTATCGGCAAGGTTGACGTTGACGAAAACAACGCTATTGTGTCCGATTTCAGCATTCGCAATATACCGACTATTCTCTTCTTTAAGGACGGACAATTGGTTGACAAGCAAGTAGGCGCTGCTCCAAAAAGCGTCTTCGTTGACAAAATCAAAGGTTTGTTGTAAAGATGCTTACTGTGAGGACGCGCTTGTGTTGGCATCCTTGCTTGAATCTTTACTTGCATCTTTGTCGGCATCCAACGCTGCTTTCACAGAGCCGTGCAACAACAGCAAGTCTTTAGCACGCTCATAGTCCACGCCAAGCTCATCGACTATCATACGTGTGCCACGGTCGATAAGTTTAGCGTTGCTAAGTTGCATGTTCACCATCTTGTTGCCTTTGACACGTCCGAGTTGTATCATCACAGAAGTTGAAATCATGTTAAGCGCCATCTTTTGCGCTGTTCCCGATTTCATTCGCGAGCTGCCGGTCAGGTACTCAGGCCCTACGATGACTTCAATAGGGATATCGGCTTCGGCGGATAGTGGCGAATCGGGATTGCTCGTTATGCAGGCTGTCAGTATGCCGTGCTGCCGGGCGTCACGCAGTGCGCCGATGACGTAAGGAGTTGTGCCGGAAGCAGCAATGCCGATAACCGTAACGTTCCGGTTGATATGATATTCTACCAATTCCTGCCAGGCGCTTTGAAGGTTATCTTCAGCGTTTTCGACAGGTGAGCGTAGCGCTTTGTCTCCACCGGCAATCAGTCCGATAACCCATGTTGGTGGAGCGCCAAACGTAGGTGGCACCTCAGAAGCATCAAGCACTCCGAGGCGTCCGCTTGTACCTGCGCCCAGATAAAAGATGCGTCCACCGTTCCGCATTCGTGGCACGATGGCAAGCACTAACCGTTCGATCTGCGGGATAGCCGCTTGTACAGCCAAAGCCGGTTTATGGTCTTCGGCATTTATTTCTTCGAGCAACTCGCGTACCGATTTCGTTTCCAAATCGTTGTACAACGACGCTTTTTCCGATATTTTTTCAAAAAACATAAATTCAATCAATTAAAAATTAAGAATTAAAAGGCAAAAGAAATGAAAAATTAGAAGTTATAAATTTTTACAGAATTAACAAAATTTTCAAAATTCACATAAACAAGAGAGAGAAGTTAGAAAGTAGAAGTTAAAAAGTAGAAGTTAGAAGTTAGAAGTTAGAAGTTAGAAGTTAGAAAGTAGAAAGTAGAAGTTAGAAGTTAGAAGTTAGAAAGTAGAAGATAGAAAGTCAATTAAGAAAACAACGTTCAACGCAGTCAATTAAAAGAGCTATTCACTGTTCACTGTTCACTATTAACTGTTCACTATTAACTGTTCACTATTAACTGTTCGCCATTCATAATTCATAATTCACCATTCATAATTCTTTACTATAATATTCTACAAGTCCATCGCCGGGGCTTTGGAGGATGGTACCGATACGGATACCGGTCGCTTCGGCTGCGGCCGTCAGGACTTCGCGAAAGTAGAAGGCTATCGAGCCGACAAACGAGACCGGATAGCGTTGGCAATCATATTTCATCACATTGCGACAAAGAAAGGCCGTAAAACCGTTGAATACCAATGTATAGACCTCCGGCTCCTGAATATGTTCGGCAATAAAAGGAGTGAAGCTCGCCAGAAAACGGTTGGGGAAGGGTTGGCGATAGACGCGGTCAATGATTTGCGGCACTGTCAGGTCGTAGCGCGTGAGAAACGATTCTTTCAGGCTCGCCGGCAGCATGTCTTTCAGCAAGTCGCTCACTAATTGGCGTCCGAGAGTAGCTCCTCCTCCTTCATCGCCAAGAATATAACCCAATGGAGACACATTCTTAACAATACTTACGCCATCGTAAAAACATGAATTTGAGCCTGTTCCGAGTATGCAGGCTATACCGGCGCCGTGTCCGCACAAAGCGCGTGCAGCAGCCAGCAAGTCCGTATTGACTTCGACGGTAGGCGCGGATATATGACGGCGAATGACACGCTGCATCACCTCTATTTTATCGAAAGCGCATCCGGCCCCATAAAAATAAACGGCCTCGATATCGCTATCCGGCAAAACAGGCAACAACTCATCGGTAAGCGCCTGACCAAGTTCATCTTCAGTCTGGAAATACGGATTCATCCCTTTAGTAAGAATAGACGTCGGCGGCCGGTCGGGGCTTACCATACGCCAATCGGTCTTGGTCGTTCCGCTGTCAGCTATCAGTATCATTTGTTTGTCTTGTTTGAAAAAATATAGAATCCCAGGAACGTGAAAAGAGCGTTCAAAATCAATCTTTCGTGGCTGAACTCGTATCCGTTAAACCATGCCTTCGAGTTGACGTCAAATATAAAACAGAGGATAGGCGAGAGGATTACGACAAACGGAATGAAGCGGTCTTTCACCTTTCGCTTGACAAAGATGCCGAACACAAACATGCCCAACAGAGGGCCGTAGGTGTAACTCGCAAGTTTGTAAACGGTATCTATGACCGACGCATTGTTGAAGATATTGATAAAAAATATCACTACCCCCATAAGCGTCGCCATGCCTAAGTGCACCTTTTTGCGTATTGAAGTCGTTTCGGCCTCGCTTTTCTTTTTCGGCGTCTCGAGGATATCAACCGTAAACGATGTAGTGAGAGCGGTAAGCGCCGAGCCTGCTGCTGCGTAAGCGGCCGAAATCAGTCCTATGATAAACAGGATGCTGACGATAACAGGGAAAAAGCGCTGAGTAGCGAGGTAAGGAAAGACCTCGTCCGGTTTTGACGGCAAGGTGATATTGTTTTTCGCCGCATAAGTATATAGCAGCACTCCCATCAGCAGGAAAAGCAAGTTGACAATGACCATCAGGACGCTTCCTGTAATCAGGTTTTTCTGTGAATCTTTGGAATTTTTGCAGCTCAGGGAGCGTTGCATCAAATCCTGGTCCAAGCCGCTCATGGCAATCATAGTAAAGACGCCGGCAAGGAACTGCTTGAAGAAGTAGCGTTTATCGTTCACATCTTCGAAAAAGAAAACTTTAGTCATCTCCGATTCCCTTATGGTAGCAAGGATGTTGCCACCCAAATCGACCGCTATATAATAGATGCACAGGACAACCGACACGATAAGGCAAAAAGTCTTGAACGAATCCGTCCAAATAAGCGATTTGACGCCCCCCTTGAAGGTATAAAGCCAGCAGATAGCCATCGTAAAAATCAGGTTGAAGACAAAATGCAGATGCAGCGGCTCGAAGACAAGCAGTTGAAGAACTACACAGACAATAAACAGGCGTATTGCAGCGCCCAGCATCTTGGAAACGAAGAAAAGCCACGCGCCTGTTTTGTGTGCCAGAATGCCGAAGCGGTTATCGAGGTACTCGTAGATAGAGGTGAGATTCATTTTGTAGAACAGCGGAATAAGCACGAAAGCTATCAAGGCCTGTCCGACGGCAAAGCCCAAGACCATTTGCAGGTAAGAGAGACCGCTCGCGGCCACCATTCCGGGTACAGAAACGAAAGTAACGCCCGAAATCATTGCTCCGATAGTTGCAAAAGCGACTACGTACCATGATGATTTGCGGTTGCCTACGAAGAAACCCTGATTGTCGCTGTTGCGTCCCGCTAAAAACGACACGGTGTATAAAACGGCAAAATAGGCTAAAATAATAGTTATAACGAAGTATGGACTCATAGTTGTCTTTTAGTTTTTTTGTTGCATCAGCGAGCGTTGCCTTAGCAAAGCTTTGTCGGTGGATGCTTTGCTCTTGGCGTCGATGCCGTAAGTCTTTGCCTCAGGCAGGATTATCTCAGTGCCGACCTGTATTCTTTCAAAGTCTTTGATACGACTCCTGTTGTGTTCGTAGATATAGACCCAGAAAATCTTGTCGCCATAATATTCCTGTGCGAGCTGAGTGAGGGTCAAGCCTTGCGTCATAGAGACACGTGCAGGCAGGGACTTCAGCTGTTGCTGCGACTCGGCGGGCTTTTGGTCGGTTGGCGTTGATGAGCGGGAGTCTGTCCGGGATGAATTTTTGCTCTCGGTATCACTTTTTGGCTTGTCGGCACGTCGCGTTTGGCTGCTCTGCGACGACTGCGACGGCTCGGCTAACCAGTTGATTTCTTTCTTTTCGTCCAATGCTTCCGTATTGGTAGCGACTTCTCCGGTATTGGTGCTTCCGTCAGGCGTTGGAGCTTGTATGTCGCTGCTTGTTTCTTCATGCTCGACGGTAGCGCCTGCGGCTTGATTTCCGTCGATGCCGTTTATCGGGCTGCCTTCATCGCTCTGGCTGACGTTAACAGGCTGCACAGCGCCTATAGGCAATGGCTCGGTGTAATTCTGTCCGTCGGTATTAACGTAGCTTTGATCTTTCCCTTGCTGGCTTTGCTGGTTTGCAGCGT
Source organism: Tannerella sp. (assembly GCA_031289445.1). Taxonomy (GTDB): domain Bacteria; phylum Bacteroidota; class Bacteroidia; order Bacteroidales; family Tannerellaceae; genus Tannerella. The sequence goes on along the minus strand of JAITPL010000136.1, from coordinate 5,462 downwards.
TGAAGCGCAGGAAAGCAAAAGTACCTACCCCTACTGCCAATACAAACAGTAATGGGTACAGTACGAACTGCACCCACGTCGGTATTGGCTTCTTGATCTGCTTTTCGACAGGCAGATTAACAGAGGTCGATTCAGAGCTATCTATGAATTTGTCAATGTCTTCGGATTCAGATTCATCTGCGGCTGCGGATTCATCTGCGGTTTCGGATTCAGATTCGATTTCGATTGGGACTTCATCTTCGGATTCGATTTTGGCTTTGGATTCAGCTTCGATTGGGATATGGACTTCATCTTTGGCTTCGATTGGGGTCTCGATTTTGACCTCATCTTCGGATCCGGCTTTGGCTTTCGGCTTTTGTTTCAACCGTATCAACTGTATCAACTCTTTGATTTCGGTTCCGGCTTTGGCCTTGGCTTCAACAACCTTGTCTTCGACTTCGATTGGGGCTTCGGCTTCAACAACCTCATCTTCGACCTCTTCGATCTCTTCGACCTCATCCTCTATTTCATCGTTCTCAACTTCATCATCTCTTTCTTCTTCATCAACATCTATATCTACATCTACATCAATCTCTTCATCTTCATCTTCAATAGCATCATCGGAATCGGGATCGGAATCGGGATCGGGATCGGCTTCGATTTCAACTTCGGCTTCTTCCTCTTCAACGACTACTGTTTTGACCTGCGTTTCGATATTTTCTTCAGTGATGACTTCTTCGGCTTCGACCTCAGTCTCGGCTTCGACTTCCTTTTCCTCACCGACTACTGTCTCGACCTGCGTTTCGATATGCTCTTCAGTGATGACTTCTTCAGCTTCTACCTCTACCTCGGTTTCGACTTCTTCCTCCCCAACGACTGCTGTCTCGACCTGCGTTTCGATATGCTCTCCAGTGATGACTTCTTCGGCTTCGACCTCGGCTTCTCCTCCAACGGCTACCGTCTCGACATGTTCTTCCGTAATGACTTCGTTGGTAATTACCTCAATACCAACCACATCTTCGCTAATCGCGACTTGCCCGCTCGCTAACATTTCGTCGGTGATTTCCAGGGCTTCTATCACCTCGCCCCGATCTATTACCTTGACCGTTTGGCGGTTTTCGTCAATTGTCTCGATAGGCTCGAAGTAGGAGAAGGGACGGTTGATGTGATTTTTGAAAACCGAATCGGGGATGAATGAGAGCTTATGGTGAGACGGTATGGTGAAGCGTTCGCCGGTCTGTATATGAACGCTCTCACGCTCCTTGACGACGACAACTTTGAACGTACCAAAGCCGAGAATCTTCACAGGCTGCTTCTTCTCTATCCCTTTGATAATAAACGAAGAAAGGGTGTCTATAAACTTCTCCGCGCCCTTCCTGTCCAAGGTCGTATTGTCGGACAGGAGTTCGGCTAACTGCTTTGTTGATATACGTTTAGTCATCATTGCTCATCAAAATTTTTCAAGTACGTTTTCCATGAAGCAGCCGGCTTGAAGACCGGTGTAAGCTTGGGCGGTATCAAGTAGCGCTTGCCGTTGATCGGGTTGGCGGTAATTCTCTCGGCATTCTTCTTTGCCTCGAACTGCCCTACCCCGTTGAGTGTAACCATGCCGTTAGAGGACACAAAATCTCCTATCAGCGAATAAAGCGCTGACAGGATCTTCAAAACGTCGTGAGGCGACATATCCATCTGCTCGGATAAAGCGGTTACTAATTCGATATCTTTCATTCTAGATACAATTAAAAAAGTTAGAACATCTGCTCCGTTATTTCGCTGCAAAAGTAATACAACTTTTTCAATTAACCAAATTTTTCGCCGCTTTTTTTTATAAAACGTTCAATTTTTTTTGCTTTGGCTTGTTTTTCCGTACAATTCGTAGGTGTCCGCACGCTCGATAAGAACGTCATAAAACTGCCCTACACGCAATTGTGTATCGGCTTTTAACAATACTTCGGGATCTATTTCGGGCGAATCGTACTCGGTGCGCCCAACGTAGTAGTCGCCTTCGCGGCGGTCGATGATCGTTTTCATCACCTTTCCGACGCTTGCAGCGTTGATTTCGGCGGCTATCGACTGTTGTATATCCATCAGCTCGTCAAGCCGCTGCTGCTTGATTTCAAGAGGGATATCGTCAGTATAATGCTCTGCGGCGTAGGTGCCGGACTCGTGGCTGTAGATGAAAGCGCCCATGCGCTCAAAACGCATCTCGCGGACAAAAGCCGTCAAGGCAGCAAAATCATCGTCGGTCTCGCCCGGATGACCGACAATAAAAGTGGTGCGCAGATGAATCCCCGGCGCTTCGTTGCGGATACGCTCTATCAGGCGGTAAGTTTCATCGCGAGTGATGTCCCGGCGCATCTTGCGGAGAACAGGGTCGCTGATATGTTGCAGAGCTATATCGAGATAGTTGCACACATTGCTGCGCTCGCGTATCACCCGCAATAAATCGTAGGGAAAATGCGCCGGATAGCCGTAATGAAGCCGTATCCACTCGATACCCTCCACGTCGGCAAGACGCTCGACCAGTTCCGGCAAGGCGTAGCGACTGTACAGGTCTTTACCGTAATATGTCAAATCCTGCGCTATTACTTGCAACTCCTTGACGCCGCCGACAGCCAGACTACGAGCTTCAGCGACGATTTCATCCATCGGACGCGACTTGTGTCTGCCCGTCATCACAGGTATGGCGCAGTAGGAACAGCGACGGTCGCACCCTTCCGATACTTTAATGTACGCATAATGAGCGGGTGTGGTTAGCGTTCTGCCGTCAGGTAAATCCAGATAGTACGACTTGCCGAGGTCGCGAAGGATATTCTGCCAGTTGAACTTGCCATAAAACCTGTCCACACCCGGCAACTCGGCCTTCATCTCTTCCATAAAACGCTCCGAGAGGCAGCCCATAACAAATAACTGCCCTATACGGCCATGCTGCTTCGCTTCTTCGAGTTCGATTATCATCTTCAGCGATTCGTCCTGCGCTGCCTCGATGAATCCGCAGGTATTGACGATGACTATCTCGCCGTTGACCTTATCGGGGTCGTGTGCGACCGTGTAGCCGTTGGCCTTGAACTGGCGTATGAGACGCTCCGAGTCAACCAGATTCTTGGAGCAGCCCAGAGTGATGATGTCAACTTTATTCTTCCTCATTTACTCGCCGAAAAGAGAGTTGACGAACTCCATGCGTCTGAATACCTGAATATCATCCAAACCCTCGCCCAGACCGATATATTTCACCGGAATATGGAACTGGTCGGATATGCCTATCACCACGCCGCCCTTTGCCGTGCCGTCCAGCTTGGTTATTGCAAGCGCGTTAACCTCTGTGGCGGCGGTAAACTGCTTGGCTTGCTCGAAGGCGTTCTGACCTGTCGAGCCGTCGAGCACCAGGAGGACTTCGTGCGGAGCTTCGGGTATGACTTTCCGCATCACATTTTTTATTTTCGTCAGCTCGTTCATCAGGTTTATCTTGTTGTGCAAACGCCCCGCGGTATCGATAATAACGATGTCCGCGCCGTTGACTTTGGCCGAGCTGAGGGTGTCGAATGCCACCGATGCAGGGTCGGCGCCCATCTTCTGCTTGATGACCGGCGCTCCTACCCGCTCTCCCCAGATAACCAGCTGCTCGACAGCCGCAGCCCTGAACGTGTCGGCAGCGCCCAGATAGACCTTGAAGCCGTTCTTCTGAAACTGATGCGCCATCTTGCCTATAGTGGTGGTCTTGCCAACGCCGTTCACGCCGACAACCATGATCACATAAGGCCTGACGCTATCGGAGATGGAAAAACTCTCGGCGTCCTGCGAGTTGTTTTCCATCAGCAGCGCGGCAATCTCTTCGCGAAGCAGCCGGGTCAGTTCGTCGGCGCCAACGTACTTGTCGGCAGTAGCGCGTTTCTCTATGCGTTTGATTATCTTTAGCGTCGTTTCAACGCCTACGTCCGACGAGATAAGCACATTTTCCAGCTCGTCGAGCACGTCGTCATCAACCTTGCTCTTGCCAACAAGGGCATGAGTAATCTTTGAGAAAACGCTTGCCTTGGTCTTCGACAAACCCTTGTCCAGAGTTTCCTTTTTCTCTCTGTTGAAAAAACCGAATATTCCCATTTCTATTATCAATAATTAGTCGTAAATCACGCACAAAGGTAATCATAATAATTATTTTTCACTACCTTTGCGCCCGTTTTTGTAAACTTTTATAACAATAAATATTATGGCATTAAAGAGAATTACGGCTGAAGAAGCCGCATCATTTGTGAAGGATGGCGACAATGTCGGTTTCAGTGGATTTACTCCTGCCGGCTGCCCCAAGGTTGTTCCCCAGGCGATAGCCAAATTGGCGGAAGAAGAGCATAAGAACGGCAGACCGTTCAGTATCGGCATGTTTACCGGAGCATCTACCGGCGACCGGCTCGACGGCGCTCTGGCAAGGGCCGGAGCAGTCAAGTTTCGCACTCCCTACCAGTCGAACAAGGACCTGCGAAACCTTATCAACAGCGGCGGTACGCATTATTTCGACATGCACCTCTCGGAGTTGGCGCAGGACTTGCGTTACGGATTTCTGGGCAAGGTCGATGTAGCAATAGTAGAAGCTGCCGACATTACCGACGAGGGCGAAATCATCCTTACCGAGGGCGTTGGCATCATACCGACGGTATGCCGTCTGGCAGACAGGATTATTATCGAGCTGAACTCGTTTCATCCCAAGGAGATACGCGGGATGCACGATATTTATGAGCCGGCCGACCCGCCCCTGCGCCGCGAGATACCGGTCTATCAGCCGGAAGACCGCATCGGTACGCCTTATCTGAAGGTGGACCCGAAGAAGATTGTAGGCGTGGTCGAGACAAATAACCCCAACGACGGCGGCAATTTCACTCCTCTGGACGATGTTACGCTGGCTATTGGCAAGAATGTTTCGGACTTTCTGGTCAGCGAGATGAAAAGCGGACGTATTCCGGCGTCGTTTCTGCCTGTGCAGAGCGGTGTGGGCAACGTTGCCAACGCAGTTCTGGGCGCTATGGGCGAGAATGCGGCTATTCCGGCCTTCAAGGTCTATACCGAGGTTATTCAGGATGCGGTTATCAAGCTGATGAACGAGGGGCGCGTCAGTTTTGCGAGCGGCTGCTCGCTGAGCGTCAGCACCGAAGTACTGAAGGAGATTTATTCAAACCTGACGTTCTTCAAGGACAAGCTGCTGCTGCGCCCGCAGGAGATTTCAAATAACCCGGAGGTAGCAAGGCGTCTGGGTCTGATAACAATCAACACCGCTCTCGAAGCGGATATCTTCGGCAATATCAACTCTACTCACGTGCTCGGTACCAAGATGATGAACGGTATCGGCGGCTCGGGCGATTTTACCCGCGCGGATTATCTCTCTATCTTCACTACTCCCTCGACGGCCAAAAACGGCAAGATAAGCGCTTTCGTGCCTATGGTCTCGCACCTCGACCACAGCGAACACTCGGTCAAGGTGATGATTACCGAAC
>JAITPL010000128.1 GCA_031289445.1 Tannerella sp. | reverse complement strand
CAGGGGGCTGACGAATTGGTCTATCTCGATATCACCGCTTCGCACGAGGGTCGCAAGACTTTCACGGACTTGGTAACCAAGGTGGCAGCGAAGATAAACATACCGTTCACTGTTGGTGGCGGTATAAACGAACTTGCTGACGTAGAGCGGCTACTCAATGCGGGCGCAGATAAGATTTCGGTCAACTCGGCTGCTATACGGCGTCCGGCGCTTATCGACGAGATAGCGCGTAACTTCGGCTCGCAAGTCTGCGTCTGCGCTATCGACGCGCACTGCGACAACGGCGAATGGATATGCTACCTCAACGGAGGACGCATTCCTACCGGGCGTCGGCTCTACGACTGGGCGGCAGAGGCTGCCGAACGCGGAGCAGGCGAGATTTTGTTTACGAGCATGGACCACGACGGTGTGAAGCAGGGATACGCAAACGAGGCGCTGGCACATCTGGCGGACGCTCTGCATATACCGGTCATTGCTTCGGGAGGCGCCGGCGAGATGCAGCATTTCCGCGATGCTTTCATCGAAGGTAAAGCCGATGCGGCGCTTGCAGCCAGCGTATTTCATTTCGCGGAAATCAAAATTCCCGAACTCAAACGATACCTACATGAACAGAAGGTAGAAATTAGAAGGTAGAAATTAGAAGTCAGAAGGTAGAAGTTAGAAAGTAGAAGTTAGAAAGTAGAAAATCTGCGTCATAACAATCAATTAATCAAACAAACAATCAAAATTAAAAATAACAATATATGGATTTCAACAAGTTAGGGGGCTTAATCCCCGCGATAGTGCAGGATGCACAGACAAACGTAGTGCTGATGCTCGGTTTCATGAACGAAGAGGCGTATCAAAAGACGCTTGAAACCGGCAAGGTAACGTTTTTCAGCCGCACCAAGCAACGCCTCTGGGTCAAAGGCGAGACCAGCGGCAACTTCCTCAACGTAGTCAAGATACTGGAAGACTGCGACAGGGATACGCTGCTCGTCAAGGCCAATCCCGTAGGCCCCGCCTGCCATACCGGAGCCGACACATGTTTTGGCGAGACTAACGCCGACGGCATCTATTTTTTGCAATACTTGCAGGAGTTCATAAGCCGCCGCTACGAAGAGAAACCCGAAGGCTCATATACTACAAGCCTCTTTAATAAAGGCGTCAACCGCATGGCGCAAAAGGTGGGCGAAGAAGCGGTCGAGACTGTCATCGAGGCCACTAACGGTACCGACGAGGGCTTTATCTATGAGGCCTCCGACCTCGTTTATCACCTCATCGTCCTGCTCACAAGCAAGGGACACACTATAGCCGATCTGGCGAAAGAACTGAAAAAGCGACATAAATAAAGAGTGATGAAAAGCAATCTGTTAGTTGAACTGGAAAATATAGAGGTCTGTCAGGAAGAAAACGTTGTGCTGAGCAACGCCTCTCTAAGCCTCAATACGAGTGAGTTTGTCTATGTCATAGGCAAGGTCGGAAGCGGCAAGAGCACTCTGCTCAAAGCCCTCTACTGCGAAGTGCCTATCCGTAAGGGACGGGCTGTAGTCGCCGGCTACGACCTGACAAAGATAAAACGCCGCGAGATACCTTTTCTGAGGCGACGTCTGGGCATTGTCTTTCAGGATTTTCAACTGCTCACCGACCGCACTGCCATCAAAAACCTTGAGTTCGTACTCAAAGCCACCGGCTGGTCGAGTCAGCAGAATATCAACCGCCGCATCGAGGAGGTGCTCGAACAGGTAGGAATGCCCAACAAAGGCTACAAGATGCCTCATGAATTGTCGGGAGGCGAACAGCAACGCATCGCCATAGCACGCGCACTGCTTAATACTCCCGAAATAATCCTCGCCGACGAGCCTACCGGTAATCTCGACCCGCAAACAAGCGGACAGATAGTTCAACTGCTGCATGACATTTGTCGCCTCGGCACCGCAGTCATCATGACAACTCATAACTATAACATTGTGAAGACTTTCCCGGCGCGTGTCTTCAAGTGCGAAAACGACAAACTCTACGACGTGGCACAGGACATGCCGCCAATTTATGAAGACGAAGTAATTCACTGATAATAACAAATATATAAATTTAAGATGAAAGTATTAAAATTTGGAGGCACATCGGTTGGCTCGGCTCAAAGAATGAAAGACGTAGCCAAGTTGATTAACCAAGGCAAGAAAACATTTGTGGTACTGTCGGCAATGTCAGGCACGACCAACTCCCTGGTAGAGATTGCCGACTATCTCTACCGAAAAAATCCCGACGGAGCAAACGAGGTTATCAACCGCCTTTCCGACAAGTACGCAGGCGTGATAGCCGAACTTTATGAGACTGCGGAATACCGCGACAAAGCTGCGGAACACATACAGTCGATTCTCGACTATATCCGCTCGCTTATCAAAGACCTCTTCACCATCTTCGAGGAACGTATCATCCTCGCGCAAGGCGAACTGATGTCAACAGGCCTCCTAAACCTCTATCTCAACGAGATAGGCGTCTGCTCCGCGCTTATTCCGGCGCTCCAGTTCATGCGCACCGACAAAAACGCCGAGCCTGATACTGCTTATATCAAAGAGAAACTCGCCGAGCAGATAGCGCTGCATCCCGACGTTGAATTATATATAACGCAAGGTTTTATCTGTCGCAATGCTTACGGCGAGATTGATAACCTGCAACGCGGAGGCAGCGACTACACCGCTTCGCTTATCGGTGCAGCAATCCAAGCCGAAGAGATACAGATTTGGACCGACATCGACGGTATGCACAACAACGACCCGCGTGTGGTCGAGAATACACTTCCCGTGCGGCATCTCAACTTCGACGAAGCGGCCGAGCTGGCCTATTTCGGCGCCAAGATACTCCACCCTACATGTATCCTGCCCGCCAAGGTCAATAATATCCCTGTCAGGCTGCTCAACACCATGCAGCCCGATGCGCTCGGCACTACTATCTCCAACGGTATGGAAAAGCGCAAAATCAAGGCCGTCGCCGCTAAGGACAACATCATCTCGATAAAGATTAAAAGCGGTAGAATGCTGCTCGCTACAGGTTTTATGCGCCGTGTGTTCGAGACTTTCGAGTCCTATCATACGCCGATTGACATGGTTACAACGTCCGAAGTGGGAATCTCGCTTACTATCGACAACCGCAAGCGCCTTGACGATATCGTTGACAGTCTCAAGGAATTCGGCACTGTAACGGTCGATGACAATATGGTAATAATCTGTGTGGTAGGCGATTTTGAGTGGGAAAACGTCGGCTTTGAAGCCAAAATCGTTGACGCCATCAAAGACATACCGGTACGCATGATTTCCTACGGCGGCAGCAACTATAATGTTACGCTGCTCGTTCGCGCATCCGACAAGAAACGCGCTCTGCAAGCTCTCAGTGAACATCTGTTTAACTAATAAAAATATTTAATATGATAAAAGGAACATTCCCTGTCGGAGCTTTTCGCTCGCTATCGACACCTTTCTATTACTACGATATCGCTCTGCTGAAAGATACTCTGAGCCTTATCAAAACCGAGATTTCAAAGTACGGCTACAATCAGCA
>JAITPL010000081.1 GCA_031289445.1 Tannerella sp. | reverse complement strand
AATATTGAACTCGAATTCTCAATATGAGACTATCGGGTATCTGCATAAGGACGACGACCAGTTGAGGGTAGAAAATGTCAAGGGCGAGTCTGCAATCTGGAAGTTTACTTCGGATGTTGACGGCTCTGCTAACAGTTATGTGATAACTCAGGGAACGGATACGCTGGCGTTTGCTCCTCCTACAACGACCGTAACCGACACGATAGCGACCTTGCTGAACGGCAGCAGGCTCAATCGCTGGGACGGTCTGGTGTTCAATTTTGGAGAGCGCAATAGTTTCAGGTCGAGCTATATGGATGAAGCCTTATCGGTACATTCGTTCAATCTCCGCTTGACGGAAGACGACGTTGTGATGCTTTCTGCCGAAAATTCCGCGATCTATAATTTGATTTATTTCACCTTGGAAAGGGTCACGGATGCACCTAAACCGAACTCGCTTTACAAGATTCTAATCGATTCGATTGATGTACTGAATGTCGTCCCCGCCGATACTACTTTCCTCGGCATTGATACGATACCGCTTTTGCCGCCGCCGTTCAGAATAGATTCACTAGTAACAATAGGCGCTACTATTACCGACATCGATACAGCTTTCTTCTGGAGATTCGCCGTCGATACCGTAATCAACGATTCTACCTACTATAAGATTTATAATGCTCTTACAGACAGTATATTAGCCTTCGACGTTCCAAGATATGATACGATTGGCGCCCAGTTTGTGGATACCGTAGCATATATGCAACAGACAGGGACGCTCAACAGTTGGCTGATGCCTTGTTTCAAAGAGCTTGGGGGCAAGAACGCATTCATTGTCAAAGACCCTCAGAGTAAAACAAATTTCTTCCTGTCGCTCAACCCTTCGGGGCAACTGATTTTAGTAAGCGATACCATACAGTATAAATACCTGAAATTCAAGTTTATAGAGCAGGGGTTTGTGCCTGAGCCGCCCGATGTTGGCGATTCGAGGAAGGTATTTCGCGTGCAGTATGTGGGCTTGGGGGCGCATGACCAACAATATATTGGCGCAAACCTGCAGGGCGATACTGTTTGGAGTTATGACGTTTACGGTCACGATACGGTCTATGCACATCTGCCTGATTTTCAGTTTGTTATTAGTTTAAATGATAAATACGAGTTGATTAATCGACTTGACAGTACGATAAGGACAGGGACACTGACGGCAGTTATTGACACGTCGGTTAATCCTCATAGACCTATTGACCATCAATTTACTAACGGTATAGATACCTTTGTTATCACGGCTATTGACTATGGCAATATGAACAATCTCAAGAAAGACGCTCAGCTGGGTTTCAAAGCATTCTCCGAGAGCCAGTTAGCCGCTAACGGTGTAATTTTCACCGCTTATTCGGCGGATACGCTCGCAGGACGCAATTTAGGCTATAATGTGGAGGAGGATTCGCTGTTCAGTCTGTTGACGGAGGCCGATTCGGTAAGGTTTATCCTGACGCCGGCAGCGACGCCGTCGCGAGGCGCAGCTGCTATTGCCGCTATAAAGCAACTGCAAAGAGAGGCATATCTGCTTAGCGTCTTAGGGGATGAGGTGCTTCATCTCTCCAAAGGCGACACATTGCTGTCTGTCGGCCAACCGGGCGCGGTACTGTCGGATACTAGTGAAGCCGTCGTTTTCTTCCTTAAAGAGGATACGACGCGCGGGACGTATTACTTCGTTGATACTGTCGCCGGACATAAGCTACTTATTGATACATTGAGCAAACAGTTGTATTTCGCTCCTGCGGATACTGCTGTTAATCACACATTTACATTTACACTGAGACCTAAAGTTGTGCTTGAGCCGGATGAATACACATACTTGACCGAGCTGCCAAACGGCGCCGGAAAGTATGAGGTGGCATATCTGCGAAGCACTAATGACTGGCGTTGGTTGACTAAGAATGACTATGACAGAGCCGTCTTGCGCAAGGAGGGCGAATCGATGCTTCGCGCAGGCAGTTTCACTCCCGCCGATTTCAGTCTGTGGATGGATACTGCTCGCGGTACAGGCTTCAACCCGGAAAAACCTTCGTTCTATATTGTTAAGGATGCGGCGGTAGCTGAAACAAATCCTGTTACCGTAAGCGGATATTTCCTGCACGTGATGGATTCGACCTCGCTGCCGGTGCATGACGATGATGTGGTTGTAGTGGATGGTATAGAATATAATCGCCTGAACTTCGTCAAGGCAAGTAAGCGTGCGGAGCCTAACGGACTTGTGCTTGAAACCGGCGCACCTCCAACATGGCGCGATAGTATAGGTTACGCCGGCAAGAACGAAACAGCTATCAACGAATATCGTTTCTTCCTGCAGAAGGTGGATTCTGTTGCACCCGACGGTAAAGGCGACAGCCTCTACTATATCGTTACCGAATCGGGCTACGGCAGCCCGGAAGGTAATCGCGGCTACCTGTCGATAAAGAGAGACGATTACAAAGACGATACTCTGTACGTCGGCCCTCGAAACGATCATGCCTGTCTGGTAACAATCAAATGGGTATCTCCGACGGCTACGGCTAATCCGGTGGTTGTGATCCCCCAGGCAAAAGAAGAAAAGGTCTCCCGCGAGGTTGTCGTTATCGGCGGTAAGGGCAGCATTTCTATCCTCAACGCTATGGGACAGCAGGCAACAGTATATAATATCATTGGAGTTAAGGTGGCCGACAAGCAACTGGCTACCGATGGCGAGACGCTTGCCGCTCCGCGAGGTATAAGTATAGTGCGCGTGGGTATGCGAACACAAAAGGTAGTGGTACTTTAAAGGTAATGGCGCTTTGAGAGATTTTGCGGAGTTCCTGCGGGGACGGTTCCCGGATGACAAAGTGCAGAAGATATCATTAGATGCGGGATTTACCTGTCCTAACCGCGACGGAACGAAGGGTCGCGGCGGTTGTATATATTGCAATAACCGCACCTTCAATCCCAACTACTGTCGCGCCGAAACAAGTATTACTCAACAACTGAATGAAGGCGTCCGCTTCTTCGGTCGCAAATATCCCGAAATGAAGTATCTGGCTTATTTTCAAGCTTATACTAACACTTATGCTCCTTTGCCTTCACTTCGTGAAAAATATGAGGAGGCGCTGGCAGTGGATGGCGTTGTAGGTCTGATTATAGGCACTCGTCCCGACTGCGTGCCGGATGATGTGTTGGATTATCTGGCGTCGCTTACCCGGCAAACATTCGTGATGGTGGAATATGGCATTGAGAGTACTTCCGAAGAGACGCTGCGGCGTATCAATCGCTGCCATACATACGAGGAGGCTCAAGATGCGGTGCGTCGCACAGCCGAGCGGGATATTCCCGTTGGGGCGCATCTCATACTCGGTCTGCCGGGCGAAATGCGGGAACAGATGTTGAGCCATGCCGACCGCCTGTCGGAACTGCCTCTGACTTCTCTCAAACTGCACCAGCTACAGGTTATACGCGACACGGCGCTTGCGGACGAGTATCTGACGTATCCCGAACGTTTTAATCTCTTTACGGCGGATGAATATATCGCGTTGCTGAAGGAGTTTCTTGTTCGCCTGCGAGCGGATATATATATCGACCGCTTTGTATCACAATCGCCTCGCGACCTACTGATAGCTCCCGACTGGGGACTGAAAAACCACGAATTTAGAGATAAAATACAACTATTCTGAAAAAAAACGTCCAAAAACTTGGAGATTTCAAACAAAGCATTTAACTTTGCAGCGATTTTTTCAGCAGGTTTTTATGGACTTCGGCTTTGTTGCAAGAATCAAACCCGGAAAGATTTATAAACAGAAGTCCCTGTAAACAGTCGTATGAAAACAAGAATATTATTGATTATCGGCATGATAACCGTAGTGCCCCTTGCAGGGTTAAGGGCGCAGGAAGACGAACGCAAGCACGAGTTTTCGATAGGTGCAGGAATGTTGAGCACGAGCAATGTGGCGTTTGGCTTGGGAGACGTTATGGTTAATGCCGTGGCGATTGCGGGCGATGCAAGATTTGAAGAGCAAACCGGCTCGCCTGTTTATCATCTCGGTTATAAGTACTGTCTTTCAAAAAGAATCGGTTTAGGCGCAACGCTTACAGCCGGTACCGAGAAAGCAAAAGGAGTGATTTTAAATCAATATGACGGCGACTTGAAGCGATTCTATTCCGGCATGGCGATTGAGTCTTCCTTTAATTACGTAAACAGGAAATCTGTAAAAGTCTATGGACTTGCCGGTATCGGTTTGCTGTATATACAGCAAGCTTATAAGCCTCAGAGCGGGCAAGAAAAAAAGCAATCGCTCTGTACCGTTGATTTTCAAATAACTCCGATAGGCATCAAAGTCGGAAGCACGGCAGGCGGTTATCTCGAAGCCGGTTTCGGGTACAAGGGCATTGTTTCGTGCGGGGTCTTTTGCAGGTTTTAATCCCGTTTGGCGGCCATTTTTTCTCTGTAGGGGATTCACGGAATTAATTCCATGTCGCCGTCATGACGAATGTGCGACACGCGATGAATGTGCGGCAATGACGGCGTAGCATCTTCGATGGGGATGTGCTCCGCACTTGCAAATCGGAATATTTTTTGTACCTTTGCGGCCATTGATAATAAGAACATTAATAAGAACAAGAAATGAAAGATAAGAAAATAGTAGCGAGCGGGATACGCCCTACCGGGAATCTGCACCTTGGTAATTACTTTGGCGCTGTCAAGAGTTTTGTAAAGATGCAGGACGAGTATCAGTGCTTTTTCTTCATCGCCGACTGGCATTCGCTTACCACCCATCCCAACCCGGAGAACTTGCGCCGGAGCGTCAAGACAATACTTGCCGAGTATCTGGCCTGCGGACTCGACCCCGATAAGGCTACTATCTACGTCCAGAGCGACCTGCGCGAGGTTGTCGAACTTTACCTCTATCTCAATATGAACGCCTATCTTGGCGAACTTGAGCGTGTTACTACGTTCAAGGAGAAAGTGCGTGCGCAACCCGACAATATTAACGCCGGGCTACTGACCTATCCATCCCTTATGGCTGCGGATATTATTATACACAAGGCGGTTAAAGTGCCGGTCGGAAAGGACCAGGAACAGAATATGGAGATGGCACGCAAGTTTGCACGCCGCTTCAACACTATCTACGGTATCGAGTTTTTTCCCGAGCCGGCTTCTTTTCACCTGTCCGACAAGGCGGTAAAGGTACCCGGACTTGATGGCTCCGGCAAGATGGGCAAGAGCGAAGGCAATGCCATCTATCTGGTTGACGACGAGAAGAGCATAAGCAAGAAAGTAATGCACGCCGTTACGGATTCGGGGCCTGCTGCTCCCGATAGCGAGAAACCCGAACCTGTTCAAAATCTCTTTACTATGATGGAGATTGTGTCGGGCAAGGATACTTACGACTATTTTAACCGCAAGTACAATACCTGCGAGATTCGTTATGGCGATATGAAGAAGCAGCTGGCAGCCGATATTAACGTATTTTGCGCCCCTATTCGCGAACGTATCAACGGGATTGCTGCCGATGACGCCTACCTCGACAAGGTTATCCGTCAGGGCGCCGAAAAAGCTACTGCAAGCGCCTCCGCTACGCTCAACGAAGTGCGGCAAATCATTGGTTTCAGGCCGTACTGTTAGAGGTTGGAATTGCAATTGAAAATTAAGAAACAACGTTCGACGCAGTCAATTAAAAGGTTGAAGCAGTCAAAGGTTATCAGTCAAAAGCCGTAATTTAATTCTTGATTTTCAACATGCTTATAATAAAATATTATTGTAATTGGATATTGTAATTGGATACCGTACTTGATACAATAATGTCTTTGGGTGTTATTTTCATGAATCACATATTATCAGAGATAAAA
>JAITPL010000139.1 GCA_031289445.1 Tannerella sp. | reverse complement strand
ACTGTCGCACCCTCATGTTCGTCGCCGTCGATGGATGCATCGGGCAAGAGAAAATTACTGCCATTCTAAAATCTTTGCCTAAACACAGGGTTGTACTACTGACCGCAAACAACCTTCGACAACCGTGGGAACCGGCAAATCGGCGTCAATCAATATCAATCGGTAACGACATATCCAACTCTCCGGCGCGGGGTGTTGTCAATACGCTTTTGTGCCTGTAATTCGGCTAAGGACTGGTTGATAATTTCGAGCTGTATGCGGGTGTCCTCGTTGATGTTGTTGTGGTCGGCGAAAACCTCTTCAATATAGGCCTTCAGTTCCCGCAGTTCTTTTTGCAGCTCCGTAACCCGGTCAACAGGCGGATTTAAAACTAATTGCCGTATAGCAACGAAGGCCCGCATGATTCCCCTATTTAACTCAATGGCAGTCTTGGACTTAAGTACGCTGCTCAACATGGCAACACCCAATTCCGTAAAAGCGAAAGGAGCGTATTTTATGTTGTAACCCCTGCCTTTGTTCAAGATCACAATTTGTGACCTTGAAAGTTCCTCTACCTCTTCTTTGGAAAGTTGAAACATAAAGTCATCACCCTCAAACCGTTCGATGTTGCGTTTCACAGCTTGATTTAACACTCGCGTTTCAACGCCGTACATCTCCGCCAAATCACGGTCGAGCATCACGCGCTGTCCCCTGATTTCATGAATTTTGTTTTGTATTACTTGCAGTTCCATAGTTAATCGTCTGTTTATGTGATTACTATTCAGTTATGCTGTATCGAAGCGATACATGAAATTGCCTGATCTTGACAATAAATCAGTCGGGATGACAGGATTTGAACCTGCGACCACACGCCCCCCAGACGCGTACTCTACCGGGCTGAGCTACATCCCGTGCTCTAAAAACGGTGCAAAGGTAAGGAAAATTATTTAATCCGACAAGTTTTATTCAATATTTTCACGATAAAAATCTATCGACTCCTTGACCAACTCGGCGTCAATGCGCTGATTTATACGTATATCGCCTATGTCGCCAAGCAAAGTGAAATTGATATTGCCACCCTCATTTTTTTTGTCATGACTCATCAATTCCTCGATTTCCTCGTAATCGTTGCAGCCGATAAGGAAGGATGGATAGGTCTCTTTGACAAAGTTTGTAACCTGACGCAGTATATCGACAGGGAAATCGCAGACCTTGTGCGACAGATACAGCTCGCAGACCATTCCGGCAGCGACGGCGTGACCGTGAGGCAACGGACTGTTCTTTGCAAACGAGAGGCTCTCAAGGGCATGACCGATGGTGTGCCCGAAGTTGAGCGCCTTGCGGATGCCTTTCTCACGAGGGTCTGCGGCTACAATGCGCTCCTTGACGGCTATCGAAACGCGGACTAAATCGCTAAGTCTCTCCATATCAAGCGTTTTGCTATCGACCTCAAAAGCTATAATATCGGTATATGTCTGATGATCGCTGATAAGTCCGTGCTTGAGCATCTCGGCGTAACCCGAAAGGATATTATCACGGTCGGACGTGCGCAGGAAAACGCAATCAATCATCACACAATCAGGCTGATAGAAGGCGCCTATCTCGTTTTTCAGTCCTTGAAAATTGATACCTGTCTTGCCACCAACGGCCGCGTCAACCGAGGCCATCAGCGTAGTAGGGATATTGAGGTTGTGGATACCGCGTTTGAAGGTGGCGCCGGCAAAACCGCCAAGGTCTGTAACCATACCGCCTCCCAGATTGACGAGCAGGGAGTTGCGCGAGGCTCCACGCGAGGATAGCGCCTCCCAAATAAGGGCTACCTGCTCAATATTTTTCTTCATGTCCCCCGCATCAATAGTGATATATTCGGCGCCGAAAGCCTCCAGTGCGGGCGCAACTAAAGGCAGGCATTTGTCGCGAGTGTTGGCGTCGGTCAGCACAAAAACCTTGTCATGACCGGCCGAAGCGAAGAAAGTCCGCAGTATGGAAACGATGTCTTTTGTTATTATAACCATAATTATATTATTTTAGTCCGGCTGCTATGAGTATTGCGTCGATGGCGGGTGAGAGGCCGTCCGGTTTCTTGCCGCCGGCTGTAGCGAAATGCGCCTGTCCGCCGCCACCGCCCTGAATATAACGGGCGCCTTCCTTGATAAGCGCAGCGGCGTTAAGGCCGTCGGCGACAAGTGCGTCGCTCAACAAAACCACTACGCTGCACTTCTCGGCGTCTTCTATCCCTGCAACGAAGCAGAAACGCTCAGTCTCAACCGTTTCGCCCTTGATTTGGAAAGCGATGTCGCGGAATGCTTCCGGATTGCCTTTGCCTTTGTATATCAGCAGTTTGACGCCATTACGCTCAACAGCACGCGAAAGTATTTCCTGCTTCAGCGAGGCTACTTTTTCTTTTATATATTCGCCGAGTTGTCTCTTCAAATCGGTATTCTCATCTATCGACTTGCGAATGGTAGTCGCAAGGTTGGGCACATTGTTGAAGAGGGCGCGGATTTCGCGGATGCTGTCTTGCGCTAAATAAAACAATTTCTCGGCGTGAACGGCGGTAACGGCTTCTATGCGCCTTACGCCCGCCGCTATAGAACTCTCGCCGACAATGTACATAGAGCCAATCATGCCGGTTGCAGGTATATGCGTACCGCCGCAAAGTTCGACGGAAGAGCCGAAGCGGACTACCCGCACGTCATCGCCGTATTTCTCGCCGAAGAGAGCCATAGCGCCCATCTGTTTGGCCTCTGCTATAGGCACGTGTCGATGCTCGTCAAGTGCGAAATTTTCGCGGATACGTGCATTGACGATAGACTCTACGCGACGTATCTCCTCGTCCGTAACTTTCTGAAAATGAGAGAAGTCGAAGCGTAACGAATCGGGCGAGACGTATGAGCCTCTCTGCTCAACATGCTTGCCAAGCACCTCGCGCAAAGCTTCATGCAGCAGGTG
>JAITPL010000119.1 GCA_031289445.1 Tannerella sp. | reverse complement strand
CGTAAGAGAGTTTGGCAGCGAACCTTCACCCCCAAAGGATAAGAAATCTTTCGTTTTTCCGACCTATCCGAAGCGTCAACCTCAAGAAACAGCGGTTGAGGTACTCAAGACGGAAATACCCGAAATAGCAAGGCCTAAATTTGTTATCAAGGATAAAATCAACCTTGACGAGCTAGAGTCGAGAACAAGGGGAGGGGCATACAGGTCTGATAAAAAACCGAATGCAGCACATCCGTCACACACAGTGAAGGGTACGCCGCAGCAAGAAGACAAATCGAAGCCGAAGCAGATTGTAGCGACTGAACAAAAGCAGCCAAAACCGAGCGTTGAGCAGGAGACTGTGAAACCGGTTGAAACAAAGCCGGTTGAAGTAAAGCAGGAGCCAATCGCAGAGGCTGTGGCCATTTCGGATACTCAAGCGAGTGTACCGGCTGAACAGCTGCCAACGTCTCCTCAAACCGAGGAGCAGCCGCAGGCAGAACAGCCACAAGCAGAAACCGGTCAAAAAGACAAACCTTCGGAGCCGGAGAAAGTAACGCACACAGAGCAAACGCCACATCAACAAACGCCACGTCACGGCGAGCAGCGCAGACAAGAGCAAAAACCCAAACCAAAAGACGGACAGCAGGCTCGTCCCGAACAAAAAGACAACAGGCCTGCGCCGGTCAAGGACCGTCCCGAGAAGTTTAAGAAAGGCGAGCCGATAACCGTTGACGTCGAGAAAGAGGAAGTATTCCGCCTGAACAAGCGGCAGCCCGACCTCAACTTCAAGGTTACGGGCAAGATTGACCTCGATGCTATCAATCAGGCCTCGTTCCCGCGTCGCAAGACGAAGGAAGACCGCAAACGCGAGCGCGACAAAGAAGCGGAACAGCGCAAAGTAGCTCATCAGCCGCATAAAACGCCGACACTCGACAACAAACCGCCGAGCACTGAGGCAAACGCCGCCGCCGGACGTCATAAACGCAAACGCAAGCGCGTGGAGCGAGTGGATGTTACCACTACTCCGGGAACGAATTTCCGCCGCGAAGAAAGAGTTAAGCCGCCGCGGGCAAAGCGACCCATACGTGCCGAAGTGAACGAAGAAGACGTTCAGAAGCAAGTCAAGGAAACGCTGGCAAGGCTGACCAACAAAGGAACTAAAGGCAAGGGCGCCAAGTATCGCCGCGATAAACGCGATGCGGCAGCCAACCGCGAGCAGGAAATACTCGAACAGGAGCAGCGCGAAAGTAAGGTACTGAAACTTACCGAATTTGTTACCGCCAACGACCTCTCCAGCATGATGAACATACCGGTTACACAGGTTATCTCGACATGTATGAGCATAGGTATCATGGTCTCTATCAATCAGCGACTCGAAGCCGAGACAATCAATATCGTAGCCGAAGAGTTCGGTTATAGCACCGAGTATGTCAGCGCCGAGGTAGTCGAAGCCATAACCGTTGAGGAAGACAGGGAAGACGAACTGCAGCCCCGCCCGCCAATCATAACGGTTATGGGACACGTTGACCACGGCAAGACCTCGCTGCTCGACAATATTCGCAAGACGAATGTCATTGCAGGCGAGGCCGGCGGCATAACACAGCATATCGGCGCATACAACGTCAAACTGCCTAACGAGCGTCATATAACTTTCCTCGATACGCCGGGTCATGAAGCCTTCACCGCCATGCGTGCACGAGGAGCCAAAGCTACCGACATTGCTATAATCATAGTCGCAGCCGACGACAACGTAATGCCGCAGACCATAGAGGCCATCAATCACGCTGCGGCCGCAAACGTGCCGATAGTGTTTGCCATCAACAAGATAGACAAGCCGCACGCCAATCCCGAAAAAATCAAGGAAGAACTGGCTAACCTCAACTACCTCGTCGAAGACTGGGGAGGCAAGTATCAATGTCAGGAAATATCCGCCAAACAGGGCACAGGCGTACCCGAACTGTTGGAAAAAGTGCTGCTCGAGGCCGACATCCTCGAACTTAAAGCCAATCCCGACCGCCGCGCACAAGGCTCGATTATAGAATCGTCGCTCGACAAGGGACGCGGTTTCGTTTCGACGATTCTGGTCAGCAACGGCACTCTGCGACAAGGCGACATAGTGCTGGCCGGCTCGCATTACGGACGTGTCAAGGCCATGTTCAACGAGCGTAATCAACGCATAGATATCGCCGGCCCTTCCGAGCCTGCCATCATACTCGGACTGAACGGCGCTCCGCAGGCAGGCGACCTGTTCAACGTCCTCGAAACGGAGCAGGAGGCCAAAGAAATAGCCAACCGCCGCGAACAGTTGCAACGCGAACTCGGACATCGCACGATGAAACGCCGAGGCTTCGACGACATAGTCCGCCGCCGCGCTATGGGCGACATACACGAACTCAACCTGATAGTCAAGGGCGACGTGGACGGCTCGGTCGAGGCGCTGTCCGACTCGCTGATAAAACTGTCAACCGAAGAGGTGCAGGTGCACGTTATACACAAGGCTGTAGGTCAGATTTCGGAATCCGACGTCTCGCTGGCTGCCGCTGCCGACGAGGCCGTTATCATCGGCTTCCAGGTGCGTCCTTCGGCGCAGGCTCGCCGTCTGGCCGAGAGCGAGGGCGTGGAAATACGGCTTTACTCAATCATCTACGACGCCATCAACGAAGTCAAGAGCGTGATGGAAGGAATGCTGTCGCCCGAAATTCGCGAAGACATAGTCGGCGAACTCGAAGTGCTGCAGGTCTTCAAAATTACGAACGTCGGCACTATTGCAGGCTGTATAGTCAAGGAAGGCAAGATACGCCGAGCCAACAAGGTGCGCGTCATTCGCGACGGTATCGTTGTTCACACCGGCGAACTCGGCTCTCTCAAGCGATTCAAGGACGAAGTCAAGGAGGCCTTCACAGGTCAGGACTGCGGCCTCTACATCAACAATTACAGCGACATTCAGATCGGCGACATTGTAGAGCCTTTCGACCAAACGGAAATAAAGAAAACTTTATCGTAAACAAATATGAGCTGGTTGGATATTACTGTTCTTTGCCTCGCCGGAGCAGGCCTTATCAAGGGCTTGAAAGACGGAATGATAAAGCAGGTGGTCGCTCTCGGAGCATTGATTGTCGGCATATACCTCTGTACAGGCGTGGCTTCATGGGTGCAGAGCTATCTCTTGCAATTTGAATGGCTGCCGAAAGGCGCTGTCGGGATTTTGAGCTATTTTCTGGGCTTTGTGCTGATTGTGGGCGTTATCCTGCTGGCAGGCAACATCGTAGATCGCCTGATTGACATTACCCCCCTGAGTATTCTCAATCACCTTGCGGGAGGGCTTGTAGGAGTGATTATGATGGCTTTATTTCTGAGTCTGGTTTTCAACATCATAGAAATGTTCGATACTAACGCGGTTTTTATTTCACGGGAAATAAAGGTTGAATCGCGGTTTTATGTGATTATAAGGGATATTATTCCGACGTTGTTTCCGGGCAAACTGTTTCCGGCAGCGAACTGATTTCAAATTATTATAAAAATTATGGAAGGACAGGACAAATTATTGAACGAGGTAACTTCCGGTGAATATAAATACGGTTTCACGACCGATGTGGACACGGAAGTGATACGCACGGGATTGGACGGGGACGTGATACGCACTATCTCGGCCAAAAAAGAAGAACCTGCATGGCTGCTTGAATTCCGGCTGAAAGCCTTCCGCCACTGGCAGACTTTGGAGATGCCTTCGTGGGCACACTTGAAGATACCCCCCATCGATTATCAGGATATTATTTACTACGCGGCGCCAAAAAAGAAGGAAGGCCCCAAGTCGCTCGACGAGGTTGACCCCGAACTGCTGAAGACTTTCGACAAGCTGGGCATCCCCCTGCACGAGCAGAAGATTATGAGCGGCATGGCCGTCGATGCGGTTATGGACAGCGTCTCGGTCAAGACTACCTACAAGGATACTCTGGCCGAAAAAGGCATCATCTTCTGTTCGTTCAGCGAAGCAGTCAGGAATCATCCCGATCTGGTGCGGAAATACCTTGGAAGCGTTGTGGGCTATAAAGACAACTTCTTCGCCGCGCTCAACTCGGCGGTCTTTTCCGACGGCTCTTTTGCCTATATCCCGCGGGGAGTGCGGTGTCCGATGGAGCTGAGCACTTATTTCCGCATCAACGCTGCCAGGACAGGGCAATTCGAGCGTACCCTGCTCGTTGCCGACGACGACTCTTACGTCAGCTACCTCGAAGGATGCACGGCTCCACAGCGCGACGAGAATCAGCTTCATGCCGCGATAGTCGAGATTGTGGCCAACGACCGCGCGGAGGTAAAATATTCGACCGTGCAGAACTGGTATCCGGGCGACAAGCATGGCAAGGGCGGTATCTTCAACTTTGTCACCAAACGCGGACTGTGCAAGGGCGAGGGCAGCAAGATTTCGTGGACGCAGGTCGAGACCGGCTCGGCTATAACATGGAAGTATCCCTCATGTATCCTCGCGGGCGACAACTCCGTAGGCGAGTTCTACTCGGTTGCCGTAACCAATAACCGTCAACAGGCCGATACCGGCACCAAAATGATACACCTGGGCCGCAATACCCGCAGTACGATTGTTTCCAAAGGCATCTCGGCGGGTTTCAGCCATAACTCCTATCGCGGTTTGGTGAAGATTGCACCCCGCGCCGAAAACGCCCGCAACCACAGCCAGTGCGACAGTCTGCTGCTCAGCCCGACCTGCGGCGCACATACTTTTCCCTACGCCGATATACAGAACGAAACGGCTGTAGTGGAACACGAAGCGACGACTTCCAAAATCAACGAAGACCAACTGCTATATTGCAATCAACGCGGTATCAATACCGAAAAAGCCGTCAGTCTGATAGTAGGGGGCTACGCCCGCGAGGTGATGAATAAACTGCCGATGGAGTTTGCCGTCGAAGCCCAAAAACTCCTCGCCATATCACTGGAAGGCAGCGTAGGGTGAGTAAGAATTGTGAATTGTGAATTATGAATTGTGAATTTAAAATCAAAAACCGCGAAGGAAAATTAAAGAATTGTGAATTGTGAATTATGAATTGTGAATTTAAAATCAAAAACCGCGAAGGAAAATTATCAATTAAAAATTAAAAATTAAAAGGGGCGGAGGGGTAATTAAGAATTAAAAGCAGTTGACAGAGGTTTTGCGGAGTTCTGCGCGTCGCTCGGAGAGGTAGCCAAGACTCTCGGAGAGGTAGCCAAGACTTTCGGAGAGGTAGCCAAGACTCTCGGAGAGGTAGCCAAGACTCTCGGAGAGGTAGCCAAATTGCTTGGTGAGTTCACCGATTTGCTCGGAGAGGGCAATGAGCAGCTCACGGAGGGCAATGAGAGTCTCGCGGAAGGCAATGAGAGTCTCGCGGAGGGCAATGAGCAGCTCGCGGAGGGCAATGAGCAGCTCGCGGAAGGCAATGAGCAACTCGCGGAGGGCAATGAGAGTCTCGCGGAGGGCAAGGAGCAGCTCGCGGAGGGCAATGACTGTGCGACACTTCCGTCGCGGCATCCCCGTTATATGTCATGGCATCCCCGGTAGGGGATACATATCAATAGAAAAAACGTTTCTTTCTTTTTTTCCCCGCAGGGGATTCACGGAGTGTTTTTGATGTGAGTTTCCCGACGGGGAAAAACGCAGATACATGTTTTTTTCTATTGATATGCAAGTCCCGACGGACTACCGATGACGCAATCAAAGTTCTATTGATATGAATCCGGTCGACGCAATCATTTTCAAGGTCATTTCTCCCTGTTTGAATTTTTTGATGGCGACTCGCTATGACGGCGCTCAATTCACAATTCACAATTCATAATTAATTCCGTGAATAGCCTTGTCATTTTTTCGGCTGCGAGGTTAGCTGCGCGGATAACGTCGTCGCCGTCGTTCACAAAATCGTCCGCAAAATGATAGCCTTCGTTTGTGATGACCGACATTCCAAACACCCGCATACCCGCATGACGGGCTACTGTCACTTCAGGCACAGTGCTCATCCCTACCGCATCTGCTCCGGCATGTCCGTAGAAAGCGTACTCGGCGGGCGTCTCGTACGAGGGACCGGTCAAACCCACATATACTCCTTTTTTAAGCGGGATATTGAGTCGGGCGGCTATGTTTTCGGCCAGACTTATCAGTTCGCGGTCGTAGGCGCGGGTCATATCCGGAAAACGTGTGCCAAAAGTCTCGTTATTGCGCCCTACGAGCGGGTTGGGCATCATGTTGATATGGTCGCGGATAATCATCAGGTCGCCAATCTTGAAAGAATTGTTTATACCTCCCGCCGCATTCGAGACCAGCAGACTGCGCACTCCCATCCGGGCAAATACCCTCACCGGAAACGTAACCTGCTGCATCGTATAGCCCTCATAATAATGAAAACGTCCCTGCATGGCAATGACTTGCCGCCCTCCCAGGCGACCGTAAATCAGGTTGCCGCGATGCCCCGCAGCCGTCGAGCCGACAAAATGCGGTATCGAAGAATAGGGAATAACAGTAGCCTCCTCTATGCGGTCGGCAATCAAACCAAGTCCGCTACCCAGAATAATGGCTACATCTGGAGTCGCCGTGCCGCAAGCGTCGTCGCCTGTAGCGCCGTAAGCCTCGCCTGTAGCGCCGTCTTTCATGCCGAAAGGGCAGCCAATCTTAGCCGATATATAATCGGCAGCTTCCTGATAAATATCTGTTTCCATCGTTTATATCTTAATCAAATGTAATCAAACTGCTGACAGGCCTTGCCTTATCTCCTAATCAAATTATACCTCTCGTCCTGTAATCAAACTGCTGACAGGCCTTGCCTTATCTCCTAATCAAATTATATCTGTAATCAAACTGCTGACAAGCCTTGCCTTATCTCCTAATCAGATTATATGCCGCTTCTGCTGCGTGCTCCATCGTTTCATCTTCATTCTCTACCTTGCGGCCTTGCATAAGCAGTCGTCCGTCGCAAATAACAGTATCGACGCATGAGCCGTTGGCTGAAAATACAAGGTTGGATACGAAATTATGATTAGGTGTCAGTTCCGGCCGTCGCAGGTCGATGAGGATAATATCCGCCGGACGCCCTTCAGCTATGACGCCGACGTCGAGACCCGTCAACTCGGCGCCGGCTACCGTAGCCGCTCTGAGCATCTCCTCGCCGCCGAGCGCTTCAGTATCTCCGCGCCACACCTTGCCCAGCAACGACGCCAACTTCATCACCTCTATCATATCAAGATTGTTCGACGAAGCGCATCCGTCAGTCCCCAGAGCCACCGTGACGCCCGCCTCCCGCATCTCCTTGAACTTGAAGCGGTAGCCGGAAGCAAGTTTCATGTTTGAAGCAGGGTTATGCACCACCTTGACGCCATTGTCGGCCAGCATCCTTATTTCTTCATCGTCAACATGCAAGACGTGAGCCACCACAAGGCGGGGCGAAAGAACGCCAATCGAACGAAGGTATCTCACAGGCGTCAAACCTGTATGTTCGATGGACCACTGCGTTTCCGTCTCCGTCTCGGCCAAATGCATCTGCATGAGAACGCCGTGATCGGTCGCAAAGTCGATGCTCCAGCGCAACAGTTCGCCCGAAACGGTATAGATAGCGTGCGGCCCCAAAGCAAAACCTATACGCTCGCTGTAGGCCGAAGCCGCCTTGAAGCGTTCCGTGATATTGCGTTTGCTTTTCGCGGCTGTTTCGGGATTGAAATGGTCAAAACAAGCCTCCGAAAGGATAGCCCTAAGACCCGTATCCTCGACGGCATGAGCGGTAGCATCAAGTTTGTGATACATGTCGAAAAAGGTAGTCGTGCCGCTGCGAATCATCTCCAGACAGGCCAGACGTGCACCCCAGTAAACGTCGTCGTAAGTCAGTTTGGCTTCGTTAGGCCATATCTTTTGTTCGAGCCAGGGCATCAGCGGCATATCGTCGCCAAAACCCCTGAAGAGCGTCATCGCCGAATGGGTGTGCATGTTCATAAAACCCGGCAACGCAACTTTCCGGCGTCCGTCAATCAAGGTGGCGTCCGGTTGTTCTATCTGCGGAGCGATGCGAGTGATTCGATTTCCCGCTATCAGTATGTCCGTCGTCAGGCCGTTCAGTTCAACCGATTTTATCAGTATCATATTGCGCTGTAAAATCATCTGTTGTATAGAGTATTTGCTCGCCGGTAGCCATGTTTTTCACGGTGATTTTGCCCTCGTTGATTTCGTTCTCGCCGGCAATGGCCACAAAAGGTATCTTCTTGTCGTCGGCGTAGGCAAACTGTTTCTTCAATTTGGCTGCTTCGGGATATATTTCCGCAGCCACGCCCGCTTTTCGAACCCGTGCAACGAGAGGCAGCAAAGCGGTAATCTCTTTGTCGCCGAAGTTCACGAACAACAACTGCGTAGTGTTCAGCGAATCCTCCGGATAGAGGTTTAGCTGATTGAGAACGTCATAAATCCTGTCTGCGCCGAAAGAAATACCAACGCCCGAAACGCCTTCGAGACCGAACACGCCGGTCAGATTGTCATAGCGCCCGCCGCCTGTGATGCTGCCTATCTCGACGTCCATCGCCTTGACCTCAAAAATTGCGCCGGTATAGTAATTCAGACCGCGTGCAAGTGTTATATCGAACTCAAAAGCCGTTTGAATCGCGAGTTGCTCTATGTGTGAGAGAATATATTCCGTTTCTTCGATACCTTTCAAACCGACAGGCGACTCGGACAGCGTAATGCGGAGCGCCGCAAGTTTGTCGCGATTGCTGCCTGCAAGCGCAATCACCGGTTGAAGGCGGGCTATAGCCTCGTCGGTCACGCCCTTGCTACGCAGTTCGGCGTTGACGTTTTCGAGGCCAATCTTGTCGAGTTTGTCGATGGCAACGGTTATGTCAACTATCTTGTCCGCCTCGCCGAGTATCTCCGCTATGCCGGAGAGGATTTTGCGGTTGTTTATCTTGATGCTTACGCGGATGCCGAAACGACGAAATACCTCGTCCATTATTTGCACAAGCTCGACCTCGTTAAGCAGCGAATCCGAGCCTACCACATCGCCGTCGCACTGATAAAACTCCCTGTAGCGACCTTTCTGCGGACGGTCGGCACGCCATACCGGCTGTATCTGGTAGCGTTTGAACGGAAACGAAATCTCGTTGCGATGCTGCACCACAAAGCGGGCAAAAGGCACCGTCAGGTCATAGCGCAAACCTTTCTCGCAGGCGCGGGCGGCAAATTTTGCAGGGTTGCGTTCGAGAAGCTCGGCGTCGGTGATACCTTCGAGACAGTCGCCCGAATTGAGTATCTTGAACAGCAGCTTGTCGCCCTCCTCGCCATACTTGCCCATCAGTGTGGACAGGTTTTCCATGGCCGGCGTCTCGATCTGGCTGAAACCGTAGAGACGATATACATCGCGGATAGTGTCGAAAATATAGTTGCGTTTAGCCATCTCTACAGGCGTAAAATCGCGAGTTCCCTTGGGTATGGATGGTTTCATTTATCGTCTTCTGTTGAAAATCATTATGTAGTATAATAATGTGGCGAGTGAGCCGAGAGCAGCGACCACATAAGTGTAGGCAGCCGAGCGGAGTGCGCCTACAGCCATGCCGTGCGTCCGGTTATTCGTGATGCCCGCATTGCTCAACCATGCAACCGCCCTCATGCTGGCGTTGATTTCGACCGGCAGGGTGATGAAACTGAAAAGCGTCATCAACGCAAACAGCACTATTCCTGCCAGCATCAACTGCGGGAAAACGTGGAGCATCAACATACCGCCAAGCAGTATCCACTGCACGATGTTAGACGAGAAACTGACTATCGGCACAAGCGCCGAGCGCATCTTCAAGGGAGCATAAGCCGTGGCATGTTGCACAACGTGTCCACACTCGTGGGCTGCGACGGCTGCCGCTGCGACGTTGCGCTGCAAATAGACCGATTCGCTGAGGTTAACCGTCTTGGTAGCCGGATTGTAATGGTCGGTCAGATGTCCGGGCGTCGAGATGACCTGCACGTCATAAATGCCGTTATCGTGAAGCATCTTTTCGGCCACCTCCTTGCCGCTGAGGCCGAGAGGCGTCTGCGAGTATTTCTCGAACTTGTTTTTAAGATTTGCGGACACAAGCCAGCTCAAAAGGGCTATCCCGCCAAATAATATCCAATACGTTGCCATGTATTTAATTGTGAATTATGAATTGTGAATTATGAATTATGAATTGGGCAAGCCCAGCCCCTACGTTTTAATTATCAATTGTCAATTATCAATTATCAATTATGAATTGTCAATTGTCAATTGAATCGTCTGTTCTCTATCGGGGCCTACCGAGACTATATAGATCGGTACGCCAAGTTCTTCTTCGAGGAAAGACAGATAGGCGTTGAACTCTTCGGGAAACTCGTTCTCGCTTTTCATGTTCGTCATATCCGTTTTCCAGCCGTCGAGTTCGACATAGACCGGCTCTAAACCGGCGTCAACTATCTCGAACGGGAAGCGGGTCGTTTCTTCGCCGTTGATACGGTAAGCGACACAGGCCTTGATTGTATCGAAAGTATCAAGCACATCGCTTTTCATCATTATCAACCGTGTTACTCCGTTTATCATTATGGCGTAGCGCAGGGCTACGAGGTCAATCCAGCCACAACGACGCTTGCGACCCGTTACCGAGCCGTATTCGCAGCCTCGCGAGCATATCTCCTCGCCCGCAGAGTCGGTCAGCTCGGACGGAAAAGGCCCGCTGCCTACGCGAGTGCAATATGCCTTGAAGATACCATAGACCTCGCCTACGCGATGCGGAGCGATACCCAGACCTGTACAACAGCCGGCGCAGACAGTGCTGGAAGAGGTAACATACGGATAAGAGCCGAAATCAATGTCGAGCATTGTGCCTTGAGCGCCTTCGGCCAAGACCGCCTTGTCATCCTTCAGAAAATCATTGAGTACGTGCTCGCTGTCAATGAAGTTGAAGAGCTTCAGATACTCCAGAGCCTGAAACCATTCGCGTTCAAGTTCGGCGATATTATAGCCGTAGTTCATGGCGCGAAGCATGTTCTCGTGGCGCAGGAGGGCGGCGGCATACTTTTGCTCGAAACCGTCGAGCAGGTCGCCTACGCGCAGACCGTTGCGGCTAATCTTGTCGGCATAGGTCGGGCCTATACCCTTGCCGGTGGTACCTATCTTGCCGCTACCTTTGGCAGCCTCGTTAGCCTGGTCGAGGATGCGATGCGTCGGCAATATAAGATGCGCCTTCTTCGATATGTAGAGGCGATCAATGATGTTGTGTCCGTCGGCAGCCAGACTGACGGCTTCTTCCTTGAAAAGTATGGGGTCGATAACCACGCCGTTGCCTATGACGTTGATTTTACCGCCCTGAAATATCCCCGACGGAATCGACCGCAGGATATATTTCTTACCGTCAAACTCGAGGGTATGACCGGCGTTAGGCCCGCCCTGAAAGCGCGCTACCACATCATATTTCGGCGTCAGGACGTCAACTAACTTGCCCTTGCCTTCGTCACCCCATTGTAATCCCAATAGTACATCTACTTTTTTCATTTCTATCTTTTTAAGTATAAATTATTTATTGTCATTCTGTCTTAAATGCGCTGTTGCCAGGCGATATTTGCACTTCGAGCAGAGGCCGTGGAAGTACAGCGCATAATACTCGCGTGTGAACTTGGGCGTCTTGACGGCAGCACAATACCTGGTCAGCTTCTCGTCCTGCAACTTGCTAACCGTTTCGCACTCGTTGCAAATTATATAAATGAAGCCTTCGGAAACGCAACTCAGTTCGTATTTGAAAAGCGAGTTCGTAAACTGGTGGCATACGACTATCTTGGCGTCCATCATCAGTTTTATAGTGTTGTAAACCGACGCGCGGCTAACGTGAAAGTTCTCCTTATCCAATTCCTGCCATATCACTTCGAGGGTGAACAGTTCCATGAAATTGCATACCTTGTTGAAGATAGCCTCGCGCTCGGTGGTAAGCCTCTGTTTCTTCTTTTTCAGATAGTCGGTAAAAACCTTGTGCAGAGATTCGATTTGAGCAGTTTCCATAGCGTCAGTTGTAGGTTGGCAAAAATGAATAGTCACGGCTGTAACGCAGCATCTGGGCAGCGTATTCTTCGGTATAGTCGAGGATGATGTCCACAACCTCTCCTTGAGCATTCTTCGCTTCGCGCATCACAGGATTGACAAAACCCTTGTAGGGAGCGAGATTCAAGCGTTTGTAGCGCTCAAGCACCTCTTCGTGAAGCGTCTTATCGACCGTCACGCCATAGTCTTCGACAAGCCGCTTGCCTGCCGCGAAATCGCCCTCGCTCTTTATGCGCTGCACCTCGGCAAGCAGTTGCCCGAAAAGTCCGCGCAGTTTATTGTAATCATTGATTGCGACAAAAGTCTTGCCTTCGCGTTTCTCGAAGGCTACCACGTTCTCACCGCGGCCTTTTTCATAGACCCATCGGGCTATCAGTTGACGGTTGCGCATGTGCGCCTCTTCAACGTTCTTGCCCGGCTGTATGCGCACCAGCTGCGTCATCAAGCCGTTCATCATATATCTGTAATATTCCGACTTATAGGCTTCCGCGTTGTCCAGAAGACCAAGCTCCAGCAGCTTCGCATCCGCCAGAAAATACAGAGCGAAGAGGTCGGCGCGGGCTTCTTCGAGTGTCGAACTGTAAGCGCCCAGCACGTCAGGATCGACGCCGGGCAGGATAATACCGGAACCGTGTCCCAGACATTCATGCAGGTCGGTATGCAGGTTGTCGGTTACGAAGCCGTATTTATCAATCAACTCCATCTCCTTCGCGCCGCCTACAAATTCTTCCTTGAAACCGTTGCCGTGCGAGGCTTTGTCGTAGGCCTCGGTGATGTTCTCTATCGTTACCGATTTCGAGCCGTACTGCTCGCGTATCCAGTTGGCGTTGGGCAGGTTGATACCTATGGGCGTCGAGGGATAGCAGTCGCCGCCAAGCATGGTTACGGTGATAACCTTGGCGCTCACGCCCTTGATGTCCGTCTTTTTGAAGCGCGGGTCGGTTGGCGAGTGCGCCTCGAACCATTCGGCGTTCTCGCTGACGGTCTTGGTGCGCTTGGTAGCTTCCCTGTTGACGAAGTTGACGGTCGATTCCCAGCTTGCCTTCAAGCCGAGCGGGTCGCCGTAAGTCTCGGTGAAGCCGTTCACGAAATCCACTTCCGAAGCAAGGTCTCCGACCCACAATATGGCGTAGGCGTCGAAAGTTTTCAAGTCGCCTGTCCTGTAAAATTCCACAAGTTTCTCTATCACAGCTTTTTGTGAAGCATTCTCGGCAAAAACGGCAGCCTTCGTCAGTTCTGCGGCAATCTTCTCGATAGCCCCGGTATAAAGACCGCCCACGCGCCACACTTTTTCCACGAGCGCACCGTTCTCCTTCGCTAACCGGCTGTTGAGGCCGTAAGAGACAGGCGTCGAGTCGTTAGGCGACTTCATGGCGGCATAAAATCCCTCGGCTTCCTTTTGCCTTACTCCGCCCTCGTAATAGTTGTTGGCCGAAGCGAGAAGTATGTCGCCGTCGCCGCTCTGGACAGTGCGCTTAGGCATCACCCCGGCGTCAAAGATTATCGGCGTAATCTCGTCAAGCCATTCCTCTCTCGATTGTCCCTGACGCAAGGGCAGCCTGGCAGCATCGGTCTTCAGGACGCATTCGGCGAAAAACTCCGGTGAAAACTCCGGTTCAAACTTGTCTTCGGCATAGTGATGGTGTATGCCGTTAGCAAACCATACTCTTTTGAGATATGTCTCCAGTGCGGCGAACTGCGCGGCAGTACGGTCGCCTTTAAAGTCGGTAATGATGGCTTCCAAGGCTCGCCTGACAGCGAGGTTATAGCGGTTATTCTGGTCGTAGAGTATATCCCGTCCCGCCAGCGCCGCCTCCGAGAGGTGGTACAGCAGCCGTTTCTGTTGCAGAGTCAACGCCTCGAAGCCCGGCGCTTCGTACCTCAGGACTTCGATATCCGCAAAGCGGTCAACCGTATAGTCGATAGTCTCCGGCGCCGTCGCCTGTTCCTGTTCTGCCTTAGTCTTACTGCCGCATGACGAAAGAAGACTTGCAGTCATGATTGTTATCATAATTTTCTTCATCTATTAAGTCTAATTTGGATACAAAGATACGGAATTTTTGAGAAATAGGCCCTG
>JAITPL010000113.1 GCA_031289445.1 Tannerella sp. | reverse complement strand
ATGTCGGGTTGATTGCCTTCCTTAAAAAACACAATTTTCGCATCTTCGCCGCCTAAATCAATAAGCGTGCGAGTGGAAGGATAACAGCGTTTTATTATTTCTATGGATGATATAACTTCCTGAACAAAAGGAAGTTCTAAACGTTCCGCCACACCCATTCCCGCCGAGCCTGTGATGGATATTTGAAAATCGGAAACTGAAAACAGAGCAAGACATTTTTCCAACTCACTCAGTAAAACCATATTCACGTCGGCTTTGTGGCGAACATAGTTTTTATAAACTATTTCATTATTGCTGTCTAAGACTACAATTTTTAAAGTTGTAGAGCCGGCGTCAATACCAATTTGAAAATTATTTTTACTCATCTTAATATATATTTTGTTATATTTTCAAACAGTTGTTTAGTTATAAAATAAAAAATATGTTTACCGTCACTTTTTTATCGCCTTAATAATGAAATCGACTACATATTTCCTATGGCTATCAATCATTTCAGTATATTGGCCTTCCTTTATATTTAACACCTGCGTTACCACAGGACGACAAATAAAAGGAAAAACCGAAAGCGAAACAATGTTCAGAAACAAGTCTGAATATGAATTTACGCTGATAGTGCCCTTCTGTTCTTCAGTATAAATACAAAAGGCCAACTTCGAATAAAGTTGATAGGGACTTCCAAATCGGAATTTTTTGCCTATCCTTTCGGGATTTCGTGCGACTTCGTTCAATACAAATATCGGAAAATCCGGATTTTCCGTAAGTAAATCGAAATAAGAATTGACCCAGTACTCTATCAATTCAAAAAACGGCAAATCGGAATCGACAGCGGCAAAGATTTTACTCGCAAGCATGCCAAACGCTTCCTCGAAAATCGCGTCAAACAGATTCTCCTTCGTGCGAAAATAATAATTCACCATAGCGATATTAGTCCCGGCGGCGGTTGCAATATCGCGTACTGTGGTGCCCTTAAAGCCCTTTTTGACAAACAGCTGACGTGCTGTGTTCAAAATTTTGCGCTGTGTCTCGTTATGACTTTCCTTGTTCATCATTTGTTTTAAATACTTATTTGATTCGCGGCAAAGATACGTAAAATTTTTGAATAAACAAATCTGATGCTTGAATTTTGGCACGCGGAATCTGCGGATTTTTATGATTTACGCAGATTTTTTTGCAAGCGGAATCTGCGAAACGAAGGATTCTTGCGGGACTTGTTCCGCTTGCAGATTGCTTTCGGATTGCTTCGGCTTTTTGGCTAAAAATCAACTTCCAGCTTTGTTTTGATTAGTTTTTTCGTGATTATCGCCCTTTTTTCGCTTTAACGACATCATAGAGTCATTCGCATTGGATAAATAATTACTTTTGTAGTTAGCCAAGAGTGATTTGGCAGAATACTACTTTAGTAACACAAAATTTGATTTTTATGAGAACAAATGTTATCTTAACCCTTGCTTTGCTTGCCGTTGCTTTCGCCGTCGAAGGCCAGAACAGGCGTACTACCGAAAGGCATGAACATTCGGCTAATCCTTTTATCCGCGACCTCTATACCGCCGATCCTTCGGCACATGTATGGAGCGATGGACGCCTGTACGTCTATCCCTCGCATGATGTTGACCCGCCGAGGGGATGCGACCTCATGGATAAATACCACGTTTATTCGACCGACGATATGGTGCACTGGACCGACCATGGCCAGATACTTGCATCGTCGCAGGTGCCTTGGGGACGCGAGGAAGGCGGCTTTATGTGGGCGCCCGACTGCGCTTACAAGAACGGCGTTTACTACTTCTACTTTCCGCATCCCAGCGGGACGGACTGGAATAACACATGGAAAATAGGCGTTGCCACGAGCAAGAATCCGGCAAGCGATTTCGAAGTGAAAGGTTTCTTTGCAGGCATTGACTCGTTTGCAATGATCGACCCGAGCGTCTTTGTAGATGACGATGGACAGGCTTATTTCTATTACGGCGGAGGCTCAAAATGCAAAGCCGGAAAATTGAAAGATAACATGCTTGAAATTGATGGCTCGCTGCAAGAGATGACAGGTCTCGAAGACTTCCACGAAGCGGCTTGGGTACATAAACGCAACAATATCTATTACCTCTCGTATGCCGATAACGCTCGAGGCGGCAACCGACTGCGTTATGCCGTCAGTAACAACCCTCTCGGTCCGTGGGAATCCAAGGGCGTACTGCTCGATCAGGTCAGCTCGGATACAAATCATGGCTCTATCGTCGAATACAAGGGCGAATGGTATCTATTCTACCATACATGCGACATTTCGGGAATGGGTAACCTGCGCTCTACAAGCTTTGACAAACTTTATTACAATGCCGACGGAACGATACGGAAAGTGGTGCAAACCAGCGGATTGGAAGCAAGTTTGAGACAATCAAAAATAGACAACCAGTGGCTTGACCGCGCGATTATCGAAGGCGGCAATGCAGCTAAGCCCGAAGGCGCTAACGTGCTGTGGTATCGCCGGCCTGCGAAGGTTTGGGAAGAAGCCTTGGCGCTTGGCAACGGACGGCTTGGCGCGATGATATTCGGAGGTGTTGCCGATGAGCGCATCCAGTTGAACGACAACACTTTATGGGATGGGTATCCGCTTGACCCAAACAATACGGAAGGAGCGAAAGCGCTGCCCGAAGTAAGGCGACTGCTTTTTGAAAACAAAAACAATGAAGCCGTGAAATTGGCCGAAAATACGATGATGGGCAAGCCAAACGGCGTCAAATCATATCAGTCCTTAGGCGAACTATGGTTTAATACGCCCGAACTGAACGCTACCGATTACGTGCGCAGTCTCTCCCTCCCGACCGCCACCGCTACTACGCAATACAAATCCAACGGCGTAACATACAAACGCGAACACTTCGCCTCAGCCGTCGATAACGTGATAATAGTCCGTATAACAGCCGACAGTAAGGCCAAAATCAACCTCTCGCTAACCTTGCGGCGTGCACAGGACGCACGCGCGGAAAAAATTGATTCCGACCCTGCTTCATTATTGCTTAAAGGCCGCATTAATACCGGCAGAAGGCGTAATAATGACTCTCCTCAGGGAGTAAGTTTTGCAGCTCAGGTCAAGGCTGTTGCCGCAGGTGGCAGCGCCCACTTCACGACGGACGAGTTCTCGCACACAAACCTGCTAAAAGTTGAAAATGCCGACACTCTCACTCTGTATATCAGCAGTTCTACCAATTATCCGGGGTTGAAAAACCTTGCCGCAGGCATATCAACACTTGAAGGCGACCCTGTAAACGACTGTGCTGAAGCCATTCGCAAGGCTCTCGGCAAATCATACGCGCAACTTCTTGCCGACCATATCGCCGACCACCGTCAGTATTACGACCGCGTAACTCTCGCGCTTGGCGACGTGCCCGACGATATTAATGCCTTACCTACCGATGA
Source organism: Tannerella sp. (assembly GCA_031289445.1). Taxonomy (GTDB): domain Bacteria; phylum Bacteroidota; class Bacteroidia; order Bacteroidales; family Tannerellaceae; genus Tannerella. The sequence goes on along the minus strand of JAITPL010000113.1, from coordinate 4,284 downwards.
GCGCCTCGCACTCGCACGCAAATCCGAAAGCCCCGATTTAGGTTTGGTGGAGACATATTTTCAGTTCGGTCGCTATCTACTTATCAGTTCTTCGCGTCCGGGCGGTATGCCCGCCAACCTGCAAGGCCTCTGGGCATGGCAGATGAACGCCCCCTGGAACGCCGATTATCACACGAATATTAATTTTCAGATGAATTATTGGCCGGCAGAAATAACCAATCTTTCGGAGTTGCACAATCCTCTCTTCGACCTCACCGATATTCTTGTCAAACCGGGTGAAAAATCAGCCCAAGCGATATACGGCGCTCGCGGATGGGTGGTGCATCACCTCACCGACGCATGGGGTTTCACGGCGCCTGCCGACGGGCCTCAAGGTATCTGGCCAATGGGGTCTGCATGGCTCGCACAGCATCCGTGGGAGCACTACGCATTCACCGGCGATAAGGAATTTCTGGCTGCTCGCGGCTATCCTATAATGAAAGGCGCGGCTCGCTTTATCATGGACTTCCTCGTCGAAGCGCCTGCCGGAACAGCCTACGCCGGCAAATTAGTTACCAATCCGTCCTATTCGCCCGAAAACGCATTCGTGCTGCCAAGCGGCGAACACTCGGTCTTTACCTACGGAGCTACAATGGACATCGAAATCATACATAACCTGCTAACAAACTGCATTGCAGCGTGCAAGATACTGAAAATCGACGACGATTTCCGACGCGAGTGCGAGAACACGCTCTCACGCCTGCCCGCAATCAAGATAAGCGAAACCAGCGGACGCATACTCGAATGGGCTGAAGACTACAAAGAAGTAGAGCCTCATCACCGTCATACATCACACCTCTTCGGTTTGCATCCGAGCAATCAGATAACCGTCGTAGGCACGCCCGAACTTGCCGAAGCTGCACGCAAAACACTTATAGCACGCGGCGACGACGGCACCGGCTGGGGTCTGGCCTGGAAGATAAACATGTGGGGACGCCTGCACGACGGCGATCATGCCTACAAACTGCTCTCTGTCCTGCTTAGTCGCAAGACTTTGCCCAATCTCTTCGACGACCATCCTCCTTTCCAAATAGACGGTAACTTTGGCGCTACGGCGGCTATTGCCGAGATGTTTGTGCAAAGTCATCTCGTTACTAAAGACGGTAGCTACGAAGTGGAATTGTTGCCTTCACTGCCTGCCGCGTTCGCCGCCAAAGGCTCTGTAAAAGGACTGCGTGCTCGCGGAGGTTTTATAGTCGATCTGTCATGGGAGAACGGCGCACTGAAAGATGCTAAAATCCTACCGACCATTGACGGAAAATTACATATCCGCACCGACAAAGGGCAAAAATCCTACCAAACATTCAAGGCGAAACAAGGCAAACCGATAATAATAGCAGTCAAAACTTCAGCGGCTGCAACACGCCCGAAATCTCAGTAAGGCGTAAGACATCCGGTTTCCGTCAATGTCCTTGCCGTCAAAACTTTCTCGAATATACGCTAAAAATGCCGTATATCTCGTTTCCGTCAATGTCCTTGCCGTCAAAACGCGCAGAGATGCAAAAGGATTACTGTTCTTTTTCCTTTAGCTTCTTAGCTTTTGATTCGGCTCTCTCGGCGTCGAGTTTGGCTTTTTCGGCCTGCTCGGCTGCCCTTTCGGCCTTCTTGACTGCTTTCTCCGAAGCCGCCTTGCTCTTGATGGCCTTGTCGATCACAGCCTTCTTCTCCTTCAAGTCCTTGAGCGTTTCCGACTTGTCCTTCAACTCCGATTTCAGTTCGATGTTATCCTTATCCGATTTCAGCTTGAGTTTCAGCGTCTTGATTTCCGAACTTGCGACGTCAATCTCTTGTTTGTACTTAGCGCTTATCGTCCTGTCGCTAACCTCTTGCGCGTTGATTGAGCCGAATAATCCGCTCACCGCGATAACAATGAATAATACAATAAATCTTTTCATTTTCTTAACAGTTTGAGTTTGTAATTATAACGCAAAGGTAGATTATTTATTTGTAAAACCAAAGAAAAAAGTCAAAAAAACGCATAAAACCGTCTGTTTTCACTCAAAATTAAGCATCATCTGCACCGGAGGCAGGAGGGTAAATGACTTGCGGTGATGAGGCGTAGAGCCATGTGAGCGGATAGCGTCACGATGAGCTTTCGTAGGGTAGCCCTTGTTCTCCCGCCACAGATAAGCCGGAAAGTCGCCGTCCAAGCCTTCCATGTACTCGTCACGCCATGTTTTGGCCAGCACGGACGCCGCCGCTATCGACATATACTTGCCGTCGCCCTTGATGATTGCGGTATGTGGAATGTCGGGAAAGGGATTGAAACGGTTGCCGTCTATCAACAGATATTCGGGATGGATTTTCAAGCTGTCAATAGCTCGGTGCATTGCGAGGAAAGAAGCGTTGAGGATATTTATACGGTCTATTTCCTCAGCCGAAACGGTTGCTACCGCCCAAGCCAAGGCATCGTTTTCGACAAGCAGGCGCAGTTTGTCGCGCTGTTTTTTACTAAGCAGTTTACTGTCGTTAAGTACATCGTTCCGATAATCGGGCGGCAGTATGACGGCGGCGGCAAATACAGGGCCGGCCAGACATCCGCGTCCGGCCTCGTCGCATCCGGCTTCAATGCGTCCTTTTTCCAAATAAGGCAATAACATTTTGTATCAGAACATTTTGGTGATTCTTTCTATTCCGGCAACCAGACTGTCTATTTCCTCCTTCGTATTATATAAGGCAAAAGAGGCGCGTACCGTTCCTTCGACGCCGAGTAAACGGTGTAGAGGCTCGGCGCAATGATGGCCGGTGCGGACAGCTATACCGAGCCGGTCGAGCAACATACCCATATCATAATGATGAATATTGCCGACAAGAAAAGAGATAAGCGCACTTTTACGGGAAGCGCGTCCAAAGATACGCATACCTTCGATGGCGTCAAGCTTTTGGGTAGCATAGTGAAGCAGTTCGTTTTCATGGCGCTCAATATTCGCAAAACCCGTCTTCTCGACATAGTCAAGCGCAACAGCCAAGGCTGTACTGCCGATATAGTCGGGCGTACCGGCCTCGAACTTGAATGGCAGTTCGTTGAAGGTTGTCTTCTCAAACGAGACCGACGCAATCATCTCGCCTCCTCCCTGATAGGGCGGAAGACTGTCCATCCACTCTTCCTTGCCGTAGAGTATGCCAATGCCGGTCGGGCCATAAACCTTGTGAGCCGAAAAAACGTAGAAATCGGCGTCTAAGGCTTGAACATCAACCGCTTGATGCGCCACAGCCTGCGCTCCGTCTATAAGTACAGGTACGTTATGCGAGTGAGCGATGCCGATAATTTCCTTAACCGGATTGATAGTGCCGAGAACGTTGGATATATGGGTGACAGAGACTAATCGCGTCTTTTCCGAAAACAGTTGAAGATAGGCTTCCATATCCAGTTCGCCGACTTCATTTATAGGGATGACCTTGATGGAAATATTGGCGCGTGCGGCCTGAATCTGCCAAGGGACAATGTTGGAGTGATGTTCCATAGCCGAAATAATGATTTCGTCACCGGCCGACATCTGCGAATAAACGAAACTCGAAGCTACCAGATTGATGGACTCGGTAGTGCCGCGCGTGAAAATTATTTCTTCGTGTTTGCGGGCGTTAATAAAACGCTGCACACGCTTACGCGCCTCTTCGTGCGCTTCCGTCGCCTGCATGCTCAGAAAATGTACGCCCCGATGAATATTTGCATTAACGTTGTAATATTCTTCGGCTATCTTTTCGACGACGCATCGGGGCTTCTGCGTTGTAGCCGTATTGTCGAGATAGACCAGCGGCTTGCCGTACACTAATCGATGAAGTATCGGAAAGTCGTTTCTAATTGTTTCATTCATATAAATTTCTATTAATTCAGGGTACAAAATTACATGAAAATATTAATCTTTACAAGTATAAAGGACTGAAAAGAGTTTTTTTACAGAGGAAAATCGACATTGTCTTGAAGGCAAAAGGCTGACAATTTCAATATTTTGTTTAACTTTGCAGGCTTAAATACAAGTGAATTATGGCTTTAATTAAATCAGTTCGCGGCTTTGACCCGATAATAGGCAATGATACCTATCTGGCCGATAACGCAACAATAATCGGGGATGTCGTCATAGGAGACGGCTGCAGTATATGGTTCGGTACAATACTGCGCGGCGACGTCAACTCTATCCGCATAGGCAACGGCGTCAATATTCAGGACGGCTCGGTGCTGCATACGCTCTACGAAAAGTCTGTCATAGAGATTGAAGACAACGTGTCGATAGGACATAACGTTAC
>JAITPL010000195.1 GCA_031289445.1 Tannerella sp. | reverse complement strand
ATGCCCCTTATTATGAGCCAGCAACGCAGCAGTTTCAGACACAGAGCGAGAAAACCATAGGTAACTATCCTATCATCAGCGCTTATGCCAACTTCCGCCTCAAGCAAGCGCGATTTTTCATCACCGGTTACAATGTCGGTTCGCTTCTTATCACGCCCACGGAGTATTTCTCGATGCTCCACTATCCTCTCAACCCAATGCTGATAAAACTCGGCATCTCGATTTACTTGAATAATTAAAAATTAAGAATTGGGGACAGAATTAACAGGATTAACAGGATTAACAGGATTTTTAGAATTCACAAAATTCACAAAATATCGCCGTTCAAGCTACTTTAATTACGAATTAAAAATCACGAAACAACGTTCGACGCAGTCAATTAAAAGATGGAAGTTGAGAATTAGAAATTGTTTACTCCCTGCTCACAATTCATAATTCATAATTCCCAATTAATCATATGTCAATTCTGTCAATTCTGTTAATTCTGTAAACCAATTCATAATTCATAATTCACAATTCATAATTCAAATGAAACGTATTTCCCTCTATATCGCTATCCTGATAGCCGTGATTGCAACGATGTATTCATTGCGTCGCAACATCCGCACCTCAACCGTTCGCGACTATGACGCGATTCAAGCCGAAGGTCTCTTGAGGGTTGTTACCGAGTATAACCAGCATGGATTTTTTGTTGTCGGCGATACCACCGAAGGCTTTCAGTATGAACTCCTCCGCGCTATCTCTACCGCTTCAGGCCTTGAGGTGCATCTGTTTCTTGAGATGTCGCTCCCGGAAAGTTTTAAGGGCTTGGATGAAGGCCAGTACGACGTCATAGCCTGCAATATACCTGTTACCACAGAGTTGCGCGAGAAATATCTTTTCACCGATCCTGTTGTGTTGAACAGGCAAGTGCTTGTGCAGCGTACCGCCGAGGCCAATAACGCGACGCCGCCGGTGCGCAATCAACTCGAACTCGCCGGCAAGACCCTGCATATCCCCGAAGACTCGCCCGCCATGCTGCGACTGCAAAACCTGCAACACGAGATTGGCGATACCATCCATGTAGTCGAGAACGCCCGCTATTCATCGGAGCAGCTCATCATCATGGTAGCCAAGGGCGACATTGACTTTGCCGTCTGTGACCACCGTATAGCCTCCATTGCCAGAAAACAGTTTCCCGAAATAGACATTGCAACCGACATCGGTTTCACCCAGTTGCAGTCATGGGTAGTCCGCAAGCAGTCCGTCGCCCTTCACGACTCGATCAACAGCTGGTTTGACCGGATGCGCCAGACCGGAGCCTTCAACGACATCTATAAACGCTACTATAACCCGCTATGATAGTATTCAAGCGCTCTTTTTTTTCTTTTTATGCACTTTGAGGTTTAGCATCTCGACGCCCAGCGAGAAAGCAATGGCGAAATAAATGTAACCCTTAGGTATCTCGCTGATAGAATTGCCCAGCACCTCCAGATGCGCCAGGTGCCCCGCCTCAACCAGAAGCGTGACGCCTATCAGTATCAAAAACGAAAGCGCCAGCATCTGCACTGTCGGATGTTCGTTGACAAACGAGCTTACCGGCTTCGAGAAAAACAGCATTATACAGACGGTTACAATGATGGCGACAATCATGATGCCCATTGCGCCCGCATAGCCAAACTCGTTAAAACTGATCATTCCGATAGCCGTCAGGACGCTGTCTATCGAAAACACCAAGTCAAGCAGAAATATCTGAAAGAGAATAGCGGCTATCTTGTGCGACGTGCTCTTTGAACGCGGTATATCCTCGTCTTTAGCCTCAAGTTTCTGATGAATCTCGCTTACACTCTTGTACAGCAGAAACAAACCGCCCAGGAAGATGATGATACTTTGTCCGTTGACAGTCAGCGACACCCATTCGGTCGAGACGCCAAACAGCGGTTGCGTCAGTCTTATCAGCAGGGAGATGCCGAACAGTAGCGCTATTCGTCCCGCCATAGCCAGCAGCAGACCTGCGTTGCGCACTTTACCCTGCTCGGCTTTCGGCGCTTTATGCGACATGATGGACAAGAAAATAATATTGTCGATGCCAAGCACAACTTCGAGGAATACAAGCGTCAGGAACGCTATCCAAGCCTCGGGATTCAATAACAAGTTACTCATAAGCCTAATCCAGATTAAAAGGCTGCAAAAGTACAAAGATTTTTTGTAATCTTGAAAAAATGTACTACCTTTGCAGTAAAATTTTAACAGATTTATGATTGATATATCATCATTAGTACGTCGAAACATACTCGAATTGAAGCCTTACTCGTGCGCTCGCAACGAGTTTCAAGGTGAGGCCTCCGTGTCTCTCGACGCTAACGAAAATCCGCTGAATACACCTTATAACCGCTATCCCGACCCTTTGCAGACCGCGCTGAAGAAGAAAATCGCAGTCTTGAAGAATGTCCGTCCCGCGCAGATAATGCTTGGCGTGGGAAGCGACGAGCCTATAGACCTTATCATCCGTATTTTTTGCGAGCCGATAGTTGACAATATCGTCGCCATAAGCCCCACTTACGGCATGTATGAGGTTTGCGCCGATATTAATAATGTAGAATACCGCGAATCCCTGCTTAACAGGGACTATACCTTCGACGCCGGGCGACTTCTGGAGGAGACTGACGGGCATACAAAGGTGATATTCCTCTGTTCGCCCAATAATCCGACAGGTAACATACTTGATGGCGACGAGATACGAAAGGTGCTGAACGGCTTTCAAGGTATAACGGTCATAGATGAGGCTTACGTTGATTTCTCGACGCATCCATCATGGTTGCGGGAGCTTGACAATTATCCCCGCCTGATTGTCTTGCAGACTTTTTCGAAGGCATGGGGGCTGGCGTCCGTTCGTTGCGGCATGGCTTTTGCTTCGGAGGAGATCACCGGCTATCTTAACAGGGTGAAGTATCCCTACAATATCAATATGCTGACACAGGGTTTTGTGAGCGAGCAGATTGAGTTTGAGGGGCGCAAAAACGAATGGGTAAGGATATTGCTCGCTCAACGCGAAGTTCTTGCAGAGAAACTGAGGCAGATACCTGTTGTAGAAAACGTTTTCCCTTCGGACGCCAATTTTCTGCTGGTGAGGGTGACGGACGCTAACGGCAGTTATAATAAATTGGTTAAGAAGGGTATTATTGTACGCAACCGCAACAATATATTGCTATGTCTTGGTTGCCTGCGTATCACGGTGGGGACAGAACAGGAAAATGAACTATTAATTAATGAATTAAAACAATTATAACTATGGAAGTTACAGGAAAAATTATTGCAGTATTACCGCTTCAGACCGGCGAAGGCCGTAACGGTATCTGGAAAAAACAGGAGTACGTCATCGAGCATGACCCGAATGCCCAGTATCCCAGACGAATGGTTTTCGCCATTTGGGGTGATAAGATCGGACAGCACAACATTCAGGAGGGGCAGTACCTGAAAGTAACGTTCGACATTGACAGTCGCGAGTATCAAGGCCGCTGGTTTAATGATATTCGCGCTTGGAAAATCGAGCCTGCCGGCGCTGGCGAAGGCCCCGCTTCTCCGCCTGAAGCCGGAATTACAGCCTTCAACAGCTCGATCCCCTCAGGCGCCGACGCTCCTCCGGCAGACAGCGCCTCAGACCTGCCGATCTAAAAGGTAGAAAGCAAAATAAAGGTAGAAGGTAGAAGGTAGTAGAAGGTAGAAGAAAGTAGAAGGAGGTAGAAGGCAAAGTAAAAGTAGAAGATAGACGGTAGAAGGTAGAAATTGTGGGGTAGGGG
>JAITPL010000092.1 GCA_031289445.1 Tannerella sp. | reverse complement strand
GCGCTTGCAGGTATCGGCCACAAGATATGATGAACGCTTATCTTGTATTCCGCCCAGCGATGCTTCACTCCCTTGTTGTAGAAGTTGTTCTTTTCAATAACCCAGTCGTACCAGAAATTGACGCCTTCTTGTTTGATGTTTGCGCCTGTGCCGCCCGGTCCCGAAATATTATTCAGGTTATAGGTACGGCCGCCGAATACTTCGCAGGCCTTGCCTAACTTGGCAAAAATATAGGATATGCGTACAAGTTCTACATGTCTATTCTCTTCGTAGTATAGTTCGCGAGCGCGTTCGTCAAGTATCTCGCCAATGTTGATGTCCGAGGCGCTAAGAGGCTCGGCTCCGGCGCGTTGGCGCACAACGTTCAGGTTATTAGCGGCTTCGCCCAGCTGCCCTTTCCAGTAATTACACTCGGCTATCATCAGATACACTTCGGCTGAACGGTAGATATACCATGGCGTCTCGCCTCCCTGCCACTGCGTTTGCAGCGGGTCGGGGACAAACAGTTTGTAGTGCGGCCAGTTGTACCAGCAGCGAATAGTATCCTCTATACCCATCGCTACAGGCTTGATCATGTTTTTACCGTACCATGTATTACCGGACGTCTTTAGCGCCGGATTATTATAGCGCAGGTCTTCGGGGCGTTTCCAGCTGTCGTGATTGAAGCGTCCGCGCGTGTCGTTAGCCTCCTTGTCTTCGCGCCAGACGGTATATTGGTAATAGTTGGTAGGACGGGCGCGACCTATACCTCTACCGTACGTACGGTTTAGATCCATTTCAGGGTCGGTCTCGTCGGCAGCTATAGTCTGGCTCGTGCCGGCCACTCCGTCGGGGGTGATTACGTTGGCAGAGTTCCAGAATGGCACTCCATTACGCATAGTCACAATACGGTCGGAGCCGTCGATTTCGGGATACGAAACGACGTACATCAATCCTTCGGTATTGCTCATATCCAACTTGGCTTCGACGCTGTGAAGGTCGTGCATAAGATTGGTTTGAGGTTTGGACTTGTTGGTTGTGAAGCGCGCGGTCATCAATGGATGCTTGGCCACAATTTCATTGCCTACGGCTATGGCGCGGTCGAAGTCGCACAGCGCCATGCAGACTTTCATCAGCAATACTCCACATGCCGCTTTGGATGTACGTCCCCGGTCAACAACCTCAGGCACCCATTCATAAGCGAACTCAAGATCGGTTTTTATTTTTTCGAGGATACTCCACCGGTCGTAAGTATAGAAATCGTATTTAGGCTCGTTTACTTCCCAGTCGAGAAACGGGACGTCGCCATACTGGTGAGTCAGTTTGTAGTATCTGTAGGCACGTTGAAAATAAGCTGCTCCAAGTACCGCATTGCGCTCGGCATTATCCTTGTAGGTGGCGTTGTCGATACGCGCTACGATAACGTTGGCATACTTTATACCTTTGTATCCTTCGTACCAGTACCAGCCCGTCTTTGTGCGGTCGCCATTATTGAGGTCGAGATCGGGAAGTAGAGTGTTATCCATGTCCACCTGCGGACCGGCCTTGTCGGTAGTACCTTCAACGCAAATGTCCGACTGTACCATCTCGGTGATTATGGGAGCTGCGTCGCCGAAAAATTCGTGACGCATATTGCGCTCGCAGGTAGTAAGCGCCGAATAGAAGCCGGAGGCGTCAACATACGAGTTTTCGGGCGTATAGAACGACAGCGGTTGTGGATCAAGCCAGTCTTCGCTGCACGAACTAAAGATTACAAAAGATAAAATCAACGCCAATGTGCTGTGTTTTAATATATTATTGTTCATAATTATTTCATTTTTAAGTTATTACAATGTGAAATTAAGGCTCAGGTTAAACGAGCGCGGTGTAGGTGTACTTTCGCCTGATTCTGCATTATCGCCGTCGCTCCAGCCGCGTTCCGGATCCCACCAGTTCCAGTGAGGCGAGAAGACCGCTACGTTGCGGACAGTGGCAGAGATACGCAGATTATCGACAGAAAATCTTTTGAGCATGTTCTTAGGTACATTGTACGACAGGGCGACGTTATCCAAGCGTATAAACGAACGCTCGTTGTAGATGGTAGCAAGTCTTTTCGAGCCTATGCGGGCATAGTCGTTAAGGCGGTTTTCGGCCGTCCAGTGCGGTATGTTGTATTCCGAGCGACGGTCGGGAAAACTGCGGTCGTTGGATGCAAGATTGAACGAATCATAATGTCCCCAGTAGGAGTACATCATGCACGAGAACGAGAAGTCGTGCAAGAAAGTCAGCTCGTTGCGCCATGTCCAGCGGAAGCGCGGTGTATAATATCCTTGGAATATCTTGTCCTTGTCGGTCAACACTCCGTCGCCATCCTGGTCAACAAACCTGAAATCACCCGGTTGGCAGCCGTACTTGCTTGCTTCTTCAGCGTCTTCAACCTGATAAACGCCGTTGCGTTCATAGTTCCAGATGCGGTCGGGGTCTTGTCCTATAAACCATCCGTTCTTGGAATCGTCTGCTTCTTTTTGACCGATCACATTGCCCTGAGCATCAACCACATCAACCATATCTCCATAAAGGCGGGCAATCTTGCGGCGGTTGAGAGAGAAGTTGACCGACGTGTTCCATGCAAGGTTTTTGGATGTATAAGGTGTAGAGTTGAGAGTTAATTCCAGACCTTTGTTCTGTACCGAGCCAAGGTTAGCCCATACGCTGCTGAAGCCGATGATTTCGGGTAGCGAGCGTTCTACGAGCAGGTCGTTGGTTTTCGACAGATAGCCTTCGATTGAGCCGCTCAGTTTGTCGCCAAAGAGAGCAAAATCAAGACCCAGATTCCATGCTGCCGTACTTTCCCATTTGAGCGACCTGTTCGACATACGGTTGACATACAACTGCGATGTGATATATACATTGCCGTTCTGGTCGATATAGGGATGCGAGCCTGAAACCATGTCGGACAGGGCAACGTAGCGACCGATGTCGCGGTTACCGTTCTCGCCCCAGGAGAAGCGCAGTTTGCCGAAAGAGAGCCAGTCCTGCGTTGCTTCCATGAATTTCTCGGAGGTAAAAACCCATCCGAGCGCCAAAGCGGGGAAGGTGCTGCGCGGATTCATCTGTCCGAAAGCGGAATATCCGTCGCGACGTACTGAAGCGGTAAGCATGTATTTGTTGGCATACGAATAAAAAAGTCGAGCCATCAAGGCGTCGCCGGTTTGATACTGGTCATCGCTTTCGTTCAGAGGTATGGTGCCTGCTTGAATACGGTGATAACCCAAGACGTCGCTCGGCGAGTATTGCGTACTGCTCATGCTCTGTTGCCACGACTGGTATTTCTCGGCGTTCTGCAACAGTGTAACCTCGAAATTGTGAACGCGGTTGAACTCCTGTTTCCAGCGCAAAACATTGTCTATCTGCCATGAATAGATTTTCTGTGTTTCGCGTGTCGATTTGCCTCCGTAGGCAGCCCACTCAAAGTGTTCTGAGGACTCGTGATTATAGTATTCATACCACTGATAGCGAGGTATGAAATTCGATTGGAACTCAAATCCGAAAGGCAATGTGATTTTAGCATACAGATTGGAGTTCAGCGTGTTATACATCTTTGTGCGGTCGCGATAGAGGTTATCGTAGAAGGGGTCGGGCGATTGGGTTTCCATCGTCGGGTATTTCTGAAGATAAGGCTCGGCTGTAGGGTCGTTGATAAGGCTCTTACTGTAAGGAGTTAGCAGCACCATGCTGCCCCATGAGCAGGTAAGCGAGCTTTCGTCGCGTTGCGAAAAGTTGGTGTTCAACCCTACGCTAAGAAAACTTGTAATCTTGGACTCAAGATTCAGGCGAGTGCGGAAAACGGAGTACTCGTCGCCGACTATAATACCTTTGCGATCTGCATATCCAAGGGACCAGTAATACGAAAAATTGTCGGTATTGGCCGATATGCTGGTGGTATAATCCTGTTGCAGACCGCGTTGCAGAACCAAGTCCGGCCAATGTGTCGTTGTGCCGTTGAGGAAGCACTCTATTTCGGGCGCTTTCAGTTCCAGACGCGCAAGATAGGAGCGCAGCAGTTGTTCTTCGTTAACCGAAGCAACCGGCGACGCCTGATCGTAATTGTACCAGTCCAACTGACTCACTCCCTTGAGAGAGCGCGGGTCGCGGAACATTTCGGGATGGGAAGCCAAAAAATCATTTGTACGGCGTCCTTCCTCATAATCAACGCGGAAACTGAGGAATTGTTCGGGCGTGAAAACGTCCTCCAAATCGGCCGTTTCAACAAAGCCTATATTAGCGTTGAAATTGATTGCGGGCTTACCCTGTTTCCCTTTTTTAGTGTTGATAACGATAACGCCGTTTGCCGATTTTGCGCCGTAAACAGCCGCCGAACTTGCATCTTTAAGAATGTCAATCGACTCGATGTCGGCGGGATTAATGTCTTCCATAGCGCCTTCATAGATTACTCCGTCAAGCACTAACAATGGCGAAGAGCCTGCTTTCAGCGAGTTGTTACCGCGTATCTGCATGCTCGCATTGCCTTTGGCGGTGGTGGCCATTGTTATTGACAGTCCTGCCGAGTTGGCGCGAAGTAAATCCTGTACCGTACGCGGCGCTTCGACTGCGAGTTTCTCTGTCTTGACTGTCGAGATGGCGCCGGTAAGGTCGCGTTTCTTGGCCGTGCCGTAGCCGATGACAATTACTTCATCCAGATTCTGCATATCTTCCTTCAGAACAACATTTAAAACGTTGTCTGAGGCCGGCAAGTCCTGGGACGTGAATCCGATGTAAGAAAAAGTCAGCGTAACGCCCTTTTTCTTTACTGTCAACCGGTAATTGCCGTCGCTATCGGTTGCCGTACCGTTTGTAGTGCCTTTCTCTACGACGCTTACGCCAAGCAAGGCCTCTCCGGTAGCATC
>JAITPL010000164.1 GCA_031289445.1 Tannerella sp. | reverse complement strand
GGAGCGCGGTCGAAGTACCATACGGCGGTTGACTGGTGGTTGTACCAGCCATTGCCAAGCAGCACTCCTATAGCATTGTTGCCCTGTTGCAATTGCGCCGTAACATCGTAGGCTACATAGAGGTTACGCCGGTCGAAGCGAGTGTACATCGGGTCGAGGCGATGGTTGCCCGTTTTTTCGCCGTTGATATAGAGTTCGTACAGTCCGGCGGCCGCTATATAAGCGCGTGCGGAGCGTATTTTCTTGGCAGTCACAAACTCCTTGCGGAAATAAGGCGCCTGTTTAGTGCGGATACTGTTGCCGGAGGTCGTGTGACCGTCGCTAATCCAGTATCCTCGCCAGTTGGTCTGTTTCAGATGGCCGGTCTCGAACGCGGCCACTTGGGACTGGCGTTTTTCGCCATCCTTGTCCCATATCTCTACTCGCCAGTAGTAGCGAGTGTAAGGCTCGAAGTTTTTGCCCTGATAGACGGCGAGCATGGCGTCGGACTCAATCTTTTGCGAATCCCAGACCGAGCCTTTGCCGCCAACAACCGCTATGGAGTCGTCTCCAACGATGATGCGCCATGCCTGTTGCAAAGCGCCGTGCCTGTCATCCTGAAGACGCCATGTCAGTCGCGGGTCGGCGACGTCAACACCCAGCGGCGATTGCAGATACTCACAGCGCAACTCTACCGGCGCTATCGGTTTTTCAATGTCCGCTACAGAGGCTCCGAAGCCTGCTTCCGAACACAAACAGAAGATAATAACAAACGAATTAAAGAAATTTTTTACCATAGATTATTGATTTTTTGAGGCTGCAAAGATAAGTATTTTCGGTTAAATATGAAAATTTTTCGCCATTTTGTTTGGTAATTGAAATATTTGTTGTATTTTTGCCGCCGGTAACTTAATAAAAAGATATTTTTTATGATGACTTTGTGTTCAAATTTAGTATGGCGTTGGCGCTTGCAGCATCTGTTGTGAGTACATGCCGTTATTTTCCATTTTGAATAGCTTGGTTGGTTAATAATTGAAAGGCCTGTTGTACTCAGACAACAGGTTTTTTTGTTTTCACAGGGATTACTTACATTAATAAAAATAAGAAAGATGAACTATCAAGTTGATGACAACGGTTATTACGGACGCTTCGGAGGGGCTTACGTCCCTGAAATCCTCCATAAATGCGTGGAGGTGTTGCAGAAGCAGTATCTGGAGATCTTGCAGAGCGAGGCCTTCGGTCGAGAGTATCGCGTCCTGCTGCGCGACTATGCCGGACGTCCTTCGCCGCTGTATCTGGCCGGGCGGCTAAGCGAGAAGTACGGCTGCCGTATCTACCTCAAGCGCGAAGACCTGAACCATACAGGGTCGCACAAGATTAACAATACTGTAGGGCAGATTCTCGTGGCCCGCAGTTTAGGCAAAAAGCGCATCATAGCAGAGACAGGCGCCGGACAGCACGGCGTAGCTACGGCTACGGTCTGTGCGCTGATGAACATGCCTTGTGTTGTTTACATGGGCAGGACGGACGTCGAACGGCAACAGCCTAACGTGGAGAAGATGAGGATGCTTGGCGCCGAGGTTGTGCCTGTGGAATCGGGCAACATGACGCTCAAGGACGCTACCAACGAGGCTATTCGCGACTGGTGCTGTCATCCTGCGGATACGTACTATATTATAGGCTCGACGGTTGGCCCGCATCCCTATCCGGATATGGTAGCGCGGCTACAGTCGGTTATAAGCGAGGAGATTAAGGGTCAGCTGGCCGAGAAGGAAGGACGCGACTATCCAGACTATCTGATGGCTTGCGTAGGCGGCGGCAGCAATGCGGCAGGTACCGTATATCACTATCTCGACGACGAGCGGGTGCAGATAGTCCTTGCGGAAGCGGGCGGCGAAGGCGTGCTCAGCGGACGCAGCGCGGCTACTATACAGCTGGGACGCGAAGGTATAATTCACGGCGCACGTACTCTCGTCATGCAGAACGCTGATGGCCAGATAGAAGAGCCTTACTCCATCTCGGCCGGCCTCGACTATCCGGGCATAGGCCCCCTGCACGCCAACCTCGCAAGGGTCAAGCGGGCAAGGGTGCTTGCCGTCAATGACGACGAAGCTCTCAAGGCTGCTTTCGAACTGACACGCCTCGAAGGTATCATCCCGGCCCTCGAAAGCGCACATGCTCTCGGCGCTCTGCCCAAGATGACGTTCAAAAAAGACGATGTAGTTGTATTAACGGTATCCGGCAGGGGCGACAAGGATATGGAAACGTATCTGAATAATGGACAATTGATAATTAATGATTAGTGATTAATGATTAACAAATTGATAATTGATAATTAATAAATTAACAAATTGACTATTGGGCAATTAACAATTAGCAATTAACTAACTAACAATTAATAGCTTAGCAATTAACAACTTGACAATCAATAAATTAACAATTAACAACTTGACAATTAGGTAGTTAACATTTAACAACTTGACTATTAACAACTTGACTATTGGGCAATTAACAAACTAACAATTAATAACTTAACAATTAACAGTTAGACAATTAACAACTTAACGATTACAAATCAATTCATATATATATTATGTACAAGTATAACACGGTTTCAAAAACATTACTTGGCGACCTGCATACGCCGGTTAGCCTCTATCTCAAGCTGCGCGACATCTATTCCAAGTCGGCGCTGCTGGAAAGTTCGGATTTTCACGGCAACGAAAACAGCCTTTCTTTCATCGCCCTGTGTCCGCTGGCGAGCATCGGCGTCAACAACGGCGAAGCTACTCTGGCCTTTCCCGACGGCGTCACCGAGGTCAAACAACTGACAGACTCCTATACCTCGACGGATGCGCTGAACGAGTTCGTGCAAAGCTTTCAGCTGGAAGGACCCGACAAAGACCGCTGCGGACTGTTCGGCTACACGGCATTCGATGCGGTGCGTTATTTTGAAAACATTCCGGTGATGGACGCACATCACGAAGAATCGGACGCGCCGGATATTTTCTATCTTCTCTACAAATATCTTCTGGTCTTCGACCATTACAAGAACGCGCTGACGATTATCGAACTGCTGCAGGACGGCGAAAAAGACCATCAGCAAGAGATTGAAACACTGATTGAAAACAGGAATTTCGCTTCTTACAATTTCCGTGCTGACGGCGAGCGCACCTCGACAATCACCGACGACGAATACAAGGCTATGGTACGCGAGGGCGTGCGCCACTGTATGCGCGGCGACGTGTTTCAGATTGTATTGAGCCGCCGCTTTGAACAGGCTTTTCAGGGCGACGACTTCAAGGTTTACCGCACTCTGCGGAGTATCAATCCGTCGCCTTACCTGTTCTATTTCGACTTCGGAGGTTTCCGCATTTTCGGTTCCTCGCCCGAAACGCATTGCAAGATTGAGAACGGCCACGCGAGCATCGACCCGATTGCGGGAACGGCATTCCGTTCAGGCAATGTAACGCTCGACAAGCATCGCGTCGAGGCCTTGCTGGAAGATCCCAAAGAGAACGCCGAGCATGTGATGCTGGTTGACCTTGCGCGTAACGACCTGAGCCGCAATGCGCATAACGTGCATGTCGATTTCTATAAGGAAGTGCAGTATTACAGTCATGTGATGCACCTTGTATCGCGTGTAAGCGGCGAAATAAACCCCGACAGCGACGCCGTGAAGACGTATATCGACACCTTCCCCGCCGGAACGCTCAGCGGTGCGCCCAAAGTCCGCGCGATGGAACTGATTACCGAACTTGAGAAGCACAACCGCGGCGCTTATGGCGGCTGCATCGGCTTCATCGGGTTGAACGGCGATTTGAATCAGGCGATTATGATACGCACGTTTATCAGCCGCGGCAATACCCTCTATTATCAGGCCGGCGCGGGCATCGTGGCCTTGAGCAACGAAGAACGCGAATTGCAGGAAGTGAACAGTAAGTTAGGCGCGCTGGACAAAGCCATTCAGCAGGCCGAAAAATTGATAAACTGAAAAAAACGGAAGAAATGAAAATTCTATTATTTGATAATTACGATTCGTTCACGTACAATTTGAGGCATATTCTGCTCGAATTGGGCGCTGATGTAGATGTGTTCAGGAACGACAGGATTGCGCTGGACGATGTGGAAGGATACGACAAAATCGTATTGTCGCCCGGCCCCGGTATTCCGTCCGAAGCAGGATTGTTATTGCCTCTTATTGAGCGCTATGCACCGACAAAAAGCATTCTGGGCGTCTGTCTGGGCGAACAGGCCATCGGCGAGGCATTTGGCGCACGGCTGCTGAATCTTCCGTATGTACACCACGGTATATGTTCGGATATACGCACAGTTGCTTACGACCCGCTGTTTGAGGGTTTGTCGCCCGGATTTCGCGCCGGACGGTATCATTCCTGGGTCGTGTCGAAGGAAGACTTGCCCGACTGTCTGGAAGTAACCGCCGTGGATGCCGGAGAAGGGATGATTATGGCGCTGCATCACCGCACTTACGACGTCCGGGGCATTCAGTTTCACCCGGAATCCATTCTCACGCCGCAAGGCAAACGAATCATGGAAAACTGGCTAAGAAACAAACACGTAAAACAAGTATAAATAACTAAAACATAACGGGATGAAGAAAATATTATATCATTTATTCGAACATCGGTACCTCGATCGCGACGAAGCGCGGACGCTTCTTCAAAACATCGCGGAGGGCAAGTACAATGAATCGCAGGTGGCGAGCCTGATAACCGTCTTTTTGATGCGCAGTATCTCCGTCGAGGAGTTGAGCGGTTTCCGTGAAGCGCTTCTCGAGATGAGCCTTCCGGTCAATCTGTCCGACTATCCGTTTATCGACATTGTGGGAACGGGCGGCGATGGAAAAAATACGTTTAACATCAGTACGGCAGCCTGTTTCATTCTTGCCGGTGCAGGCTATCATGTGGTGAAGCACGGCAATTTCGGCGCTACGTCGGTAAGCGGTGCAAGTAATGTGATGGAACAGCACGGCGTGAAGTTCACGACCGATATTGACGTCCTTCGCACGTCGATGGACGCCTGCCGCATTGCCTATCTCCACGCGCCACTGTTCAATCCGGCGCTGAAAGCCGTTGCTCCTGTGCGTAAAAATCTGGGGGTGCGCAGTTTCTTCAATATTCTGGGGCCGCTGGTTAATCCCGCCAAACCGAAATATCAGTTGCTGGGCGTTTACAATCTGCCTCTGGCACGGTTATATACGTATGTGTATCAGGAAAGCGGCATCCGTTTCGGCGTTGTGCACAGCCTGGACGGCTACGATGAAATTTCGCTGACAGGCGATTTTAAGGTTTCCATGCCTGAAAAGGAGAAAATCTATACTCCAGAGATGCTGGGTTATCCGCGTTATCGGGAAGCGGATTTGTATGGCGGAGACACCCCTGCGGATGCCGCCCGCATTTTCGACGCCGTGCTGAACAACACCGCCACGGAAGCCCAACGCAACTGTGTGCTGATCAATGCCGCGTTTGCCATTCAGGTGATATGTCCGGAGAAGAAAATCGACGAATGCCTTGCCGAAGCGGCCGAATCGCTGGAGTCGGGCAAAGCGCTGAATGCTTTGAAGAGGTTTATAGAGATAAACAG
>JAITPL010000141.1 GCA_031289445.1 Tannerella sp. | reverse complement strand
ATGGCGTCGTTACCGACCATACCGTAAGTGCCTTTCAGTTTAAACTGCGAAACGACTTCCTTCAAAGATTCGAAAAAGTCCTCGTTCGACAACATCCATGCAGCGCCGATGGAAGGGAAAAATCCCCAGCGTTTTGCCAAGGCGAAGCGCTCGGAGCCGTTGTATCCGAAGTTAAACTCGGCAAAATAGCGCGAATCGTAATTGTAAGCCATACGTCCCGACAAACCCATGTTGCGGTTGGGCAACGAAAGCTGTAGCGAACTTGCAAGGCCTTCTTTCCTTTGCTGCATGATATATACGAATAAGGCGTTCAGATGATGCTTTTCATTGAAATCGCGGTTGTATTCGGCAGCGCTTTCCAGGTAAAACGTCGTATTGGTAGTACGCTGCCCCGGCCAGAAGTCAATCGTCTCGCGTCCGTCGGTATTCAACCTTCGCAGAGTGTACGAGTTGTCCAAAATGTCAAAGGTGGCCAGATTGTAGTAATAAGGTATGTATTGCCGCGTAACCGTAAACTCGGAATAGCGGTTCATGTTGACCATCGCCCTCACCGACAGGCCCTGAAGTACCATGTCTAATTTCTGCTTCACTTCAAACTGTGTCAGGGTAGTGTTCTTGCTATAATCCTTGTATCCTTTCAGCGCTTCGGCGTAGGGATTGATATAGTTTGCCCCGTCGGTATTGCCGAACGCAATGTGCTTGATGTACGAATACTGCTCGTCAGGCTCGTAGTAAGGCTTGAACAGTACCGGATTTGCCTGTATTACCTTATTATACATGTCCGTTCCTCCCAGCATCGGCCCGATATATTCGTCAAACGAAGAACTCAAGCGCAATACCAGCTCCGTAGTCTTGCTCAGGTTGATATTGACATTCGAGCGGACAGCGTATTTGGTGAGGTCGATGTTCGAGTTGAAATTGTTTCGCTTATCGACCTTCAGATTGCCGTTGTCCTGCGTAATGTTTGCCGCCACATAATAGCGTGCAATCGCCCCGCCGCCGCTGATGCTCAGATTGGCTCGCTGATTGATGGTAACATCGTCGAACATGGTCTTGTACCAGTCGGTAGCCGGATAGATATCCGGATTCAGTCCGCGCTCGGTCAACGTCATCTTTTCCGAACCGTATAGGGCTACGCCGTCGGGATTTCGCGTGATGACCGATTCGTTGTGCATCCGCATAAAGGTAACCGGGTCGGCAATGGCAATTCTCCGGGTCGGCGACGAGAAAGAGTTTTCTACCCTGACATTCACCTGCGCCTTTCCTTCGCGGCCTTCTTTGGTGGTAACCAGGATAACGCCGTTGGCTCCGCGCGCTCCGTAAAGAGCTGCCGCCGTAGCATCTTTCATGATGGAGAAACTGGCGATATCGTCGGTGTTCAACCGCGCCAAATCGTCGTTGCTCAATTCCATTCCGTCAATCAGTATCAGCGGGTCTTTCTTGGCGTCCGCTCCGAAAGATGTAATACCGCGGATGAAGAAACTGGCATTGTCCTGCCCTGGCTCTCCGCTTTGCTGATAGGAAATCAAGCCTGCCACACGACCCGCAAAAGCGGTAGTAAGGTTGCTGCTCGGCACTTTCAGTTCCGAAGGTTTCACCGTGGT
The DNA here is from genome assembly GCA_031289445.1 of Tannerella sp. Classification (GTDB taxonomy): domain Bacteria; phylum Bacteroidota; class Bacteroidia; order Bacteroidales; family Tannerellaceae; genus Tannerella. The sequence goes on along the minus strand of JAITPL010000141.1, from coordinate 4,375 downwards.
GATGGAAGCCAGCACGCTTTCCTTCTTCTGCTTGCCGAAGGCCACAATCGTTACCTCGTCCAGCTCGTTGGTCTTTTCTGCCAATACCACAAGCAAGTCATCCTTTCCCTGAAAGACAATTTCTTTGGTTTCCATGCCGATGTAGCTGATGGATAACTTCGTGCCCTCGACTATGTTGTCTATCTCAAAGGCGCCGTTTTCGTCGGCCATAACTCCTCTCGTGCTTCCAACAACCTGAACCGTAGCGCCGGGGACCGCGTCTCCGTTCGAGTCAACTATTTTCCCCTTGACTACTTTCCTGCTTTGCTGGGGGGCCGCCGGCTGTTCGACGCGGGCAATATAGATTTGCCGCTCGTCGATGGTATAGACGTTTTCGGTCTTGTCAAACACAATGTCGAGTACCTTGTCGATGGTTTGATTCTTCACCTTGATGTCTATTTTACGTTTTTCTTCTACCGCAGACGAATAGTAGAGGAAAACAAATTCACTCTGCTGTTCAATAGCATCAAAGACCTCTCTGACGGTCTTGTTTTGCATATTGAGGGTCAACAAAGCGCGTTGTGAGTAGCTTTTGCTTGCACTCGCCAGAGAGATTCCAATGGCCAGATAAAAAGTAAATAGCTTCATAATACGTTTAATTTTTTTTACATCGGCGTTCTTTATGCCGATAATTCGAGTATTTCTCATATATTTGCATTGTTTTTTTTGTTTAATAAATTCTTTAATGTTGGACCGGCCGGATGATACCGGCGGTCTGCTTGTGTTTTTTCTTTCTCTGTGTTACTTCATAGGCTATCGGGGTTTTAAGTTAGTACTGAAATAATATGTGTCGCTCTCTTCCCGACAAGTTACAGGAGCGGTATTTGAAAAACCTCTCAACACACGCCCTGCATCTTCTTTCAAGTCGAGTTTGCCGGTAAAGCGCATATCGCCTGCTTCCGGCGTATATTCAACGGCAATACCGTAGTAGTGAGCCAAACGCTTGAGAATAAGCGAAAGCGGCTCGTCGTGATAGACATATATCCCGTCTTTCCATGAAATATATTGCTCTACCTTTACATCCTTCAGCAATGTTTCCGCTCCGGTAAGCCGGAAAAGCTGATTGGGCGACAATGCGGAGGGTTGGCTGCCTTCCACCTTGGTCTGGATTGATACCAGACCGTTTACCAGCACGACGGTTTGCGAAACCTCGTCGTTATAGGCGGTAACGTTGAATGCCGTTCCGAGCGCCAGCACTTCCATTTGATTGGTTTTCACCACGAACGGACGGTTTTTGTCTGGACTGACTTCGATATAGGCTTCGCCCTCAATGAAAATTTCGCGAGTCCCCGCGTTGCTGAATACCGAGGGATAAACTACCCGCGAAGAAGCATTCATCCATACCTTTGTGCCGTCGGAAAGCGTCAGCAATACGTGCCGACCGCTGGGAACAATAATCTGGCTATAGTCGATGGCAGCCGGCGCGTCTTCCCTGGCGGAGCTTTTGGCTTGGGTAACAATCTGCGAATTGACTGCCGCTTCTCCCTTGTTGTTATATACAATGTCGGCGTTCTTTTCCTTGAGCGACATGCGGTTGTCGCTGGAACTGATGATTTGAATATCTTCCGTCTTCTCCTCCGGCAGAGCCACGTCTTCGATGTTAAGAAGGCAAGCTGTCGGCTGTTTGTCTTCCTTCAAATACTGTGTAAGGAAAAGACCTGTCAACAGCAGAACGGAAGCAGCGGCAATAGAGCGCCGTAGGAACAACAGTGGGTGAAGACGAATAACCTTTCGCCGCCGCTTTTCCTGCTGAATGTTTGCCCACAGTTGAGCCGACTCTTCTCCGGTAAGCGAGCGGGCGTCGGGGTTGAACGAACGGATGCAGTAAGCCGCAAGTTCGTAATCTTCCGCATTGATTTGTCCCTCCTGCAAGAGGGAAGTCCAGTGAGCCTCATCTTCCGCCGACGGATGATTGATGAACGCGATAAAGGACTCGTTTTCAAGCAAATCAACTAATGTATAACGATGAATTTCTTCCATTTATTTTTATAGCTTTAATAATTATAGACAATATTTGTTCTTTCTTATAGACAATATTTGTTCTTTCTTGTACTCATTCCTTGTTTACAAATTTCGATTATCTTTCGCCGTGCTTCGTATTTTGAGGAGCGTGCGATGGATGAGATTGCGCACCGACTGGTAGTTCATCTTCATCAGTTCGCAAATTTCTTCGTATGACATCTCTTCCACAAAGCGATAGTAGAGCACTTCGCGCTGACGCGGGGTGATGTTTTCCATCATCTTCCGTATGCTTTCTTTCTGTTCTGAAAGTGTCTCGGCCTGGATGATTCGTGTCTCTCCGTTAAACTCGGTATAGAAAACCGGCTCGATAGTATCGATCTGATAGTAGGGGAGCTCCTTTTTAAAGAGGTTGAAAAGCATATTCTTCATTGAATTGAACAGATAGACCTTCACATTCTCCACCTTCGGCAGGCGTTTTCTTGTGGCATAGAATTTCACAAACAGATCCTGCACGCAGTCTTTCACCAGCTCTTCGTTGGACGTGAAACGACATCCGAAAACGAATAACTTATTCACATAACAACGGTATAACGAGGCATAAGCCCCGTCATCGCCGGCTATAAACTTTAGCCACAGTTCCTTATGTTCTTCATTAGGGTTGAAGTTCGCCATCTGAGTATGTCACAAGATTTTCAAGTATAATGTTTCATTAAAGACAACACAATGCCCATTTTTGTACTCAAAAATAGCAAAAAAAATCCGATTCAACGATTTTCAAGGTAGAAGTAAATAAAGGTAGAAATTAGAAATTAGAAGATTGCTTCGTGCCTACCAATGACGTATTTCATAAAACAATCTGATTTTCAACAAGATTGTAATTGTATCTTTCAGCCGGTTTTTGGAGTACTTTCAGCTCTCTTTGTATAAATAATTTCCGGTATTTAGCAGCGCCTGCCTCCACATAATCCATTCCTCCGGTAAGAGCATTGTAGAAAGCAACGGCTATTTTTCCCGCTCCGGCTTTGATGGCCGCCGGAGAGCCTTTCCTTCCTCTCAAACGACGGATGAAAGCGCCGATAGCATTGTGTTTACCGGTAGAAAGTGATTGTGCCGACCGGCGGAATATTTCTACCGCACAGTTGCCTTTGGGGGATTTCACCCGTCGCTTCATTTTCCCGCTCCGTTTGTTCCCGGTACTTAATCCCAACCGGCTGACAAAATGCTTTACCGCGGGAAAACGGCTCATATCCGAACCGGTTGCTCCCGGCAGGCGAAGCTTCGTACTGCCGTTTATTCCTGCAATACTGCATGGATTTACGCCATCGTACTGCCCGGCTTGCCGTGTAAATCTTTTATCTGCGGATTACGGTGGCGGGACGGACAGGCCGGACTGTTTTCTACGGCCATATCCCGTTTGGCTTTTCCCGTTTCTTCCAATAACTCCTCAATTTGCCTTTCAACAGTCCGTATGGATTGCCGGTGCTCTTCTCATAAACGGAGGTTTTCTCTTAGCAATAGCAGACAGCGCTCACCGTAATTGCCCTGCAATGCCATATTCATCTCCTGGGCTTTCTTTTTCCGTATGCTTGCATGGCATGGCAGCAGCAGCTTATCGGCATTGCGTTCGCCCGAAAGAATGGCTCCGATGACTTTTAATCCGCTTTCTCCCTCTATTTGAGAGATCACGTTTCTTGACTTTATGTTCATCAGTTCCAAATACTTCTGCATCCTGTTTACATAAGTGCCGCCCATTACCATCGGGTAGCCGCGCTCCCCGAGCAACATCCGCAGTGCCTTGAGCAGGCCTGCGACCACTATATTTTCTCGAAGGATACCTGCGGCATAAAGTTTTTGTATCCACCGGCTGTCCTTCCCGAGGATGAACCGGACACTCTTTCAGCCCGTGATGTTCAAGCATGTCATACAAGCTCGTCCGGTACACGACTGTCGCTTCCATTGCCACCGGCTTGATACCGTTCCCTTTCAAATATTCGCAGTACTTACGGCTGTCTTCCGCAAGGGTCGCCCCTACCGATGACATAAATGAAACGTGAATCCACTAATAGAACTTTCTGTAAAAAAACTATCCCGCCTCAAAAGCAGGATTTAGTACAACAGAGGGAATGACCCGAAGGCGAACAGGATGTTACGCAGTCATTGCGTGTCGCATCCCCCAAAAAAAGCGTACCTTTCCTCTGTAAAACCCTCCCTTTTTTCATTCCATGCACTTGTAAATCTCAATATTTTTGTTTACCTTTGCACAAAAATTTATATCTCTATGAATATGCGTAATATTTTTTTGCCTGTTTTCTTGATGCTTTCCTTCGCTTGCTTCGCGCAATGGAAGGGGAAACCGGTCGATTTTTCTCACGGA
>JAITPL010000088.1 GCA_031289445.1 Tannerella sp. | reverse complement strand
AGCCAAAAATAAATGGATAGCTTACTCCGGCATACCTTCGGGCTTGGCGGGCGGGATAGTTCCGATAGTCGCGCCGCTTGGTCTCTATTTCTATGGACGCAAACACGATAACGCAAAGTCTTTATCTCTGATAATGTGTCATTTATAAAAATATCATTTAAGAGCCTTATTGTATAAAGTACAATATCTACTTATTGTATCAAGTACAATATCTATAATAGAATAATATTGCTGAAAATATTGATTATAAGTATATTGTGTAATACCAAATAACGATAGTATCAGGTCTGAATTTCTAATTTCTAATTTGCTATCAGGTTTGAACTTCTAATTTCTAATTATTACGATTTTTGTAGAGTTATTCAATAATTTTTTGTACCTTTGCGAAATATTTTAGATGTTTTGAATATGAAAAAGATTTTATTTTTATTGGTCTTACAGTTGATCTGCATCTGCACTTCATCAACGAAAGCATGTTCGGCATTCATGCTCAAGGGAGAGGGTTATTGTGTTGTTGGCTTCAATGAAAACTGGAAGTCTATGCCGGGCTTGGTTTTCATTAATAAACGAGGTGTTCACAAGGAAAATCTGAGTTGGAAGCAATTGGTTTCAAAACGCAGAGTTGACGAAGTGAAAATAAAGTGGACTTCCCTTTACGGATCGGTGAGTTTCAACCTTTTGGGAATAGATATGCCATGTTACGGAGTTAATGAAAAAGGATTGTTCATAGTCGAGCTTTACTTGGACAAGACTTATTCGACCGATGCACCCGGCAAAGCCAATATGTTTTGGGGACAATGGATACAATATCAATTGGATAACTATGCAACAGTAGGGGAACTTATTGAAAATCTAAATTCCGCTCCTGTCATAGACTGGTGGCCGGCTTTTCCCGGAAGCCACTTTTTTGTAAGCGACAAGGCCGGAAACACTGCCGCCATTGCGCTGATAGAAGGCAAATATGTCGTGTCAACAGGAGACAAGATGCCTGTTCCTGTATTATGCAACAACCGGTATCAGGGAGAATTGAATGAATTACAGCAATATAACTCTTTTGGAGGAGCGGCCGATTTCGATATCAACACAAAAAAATGGAAAGACAGGTTTGCCAAAGCCGCACATTCCATTAAAAGCTACAATGAAAATCCGGCCGTGGCCTATCCGGTGCAATATAGCTGGAATCTGCTGGATAGCATTATCCCCGGAGAGTGGCAGTTGGTTTATGATGTAAACAATCTTGTTCTTCAATTCAGATCGGATCTGGGGCATGGCATCAAGCAGTTAGACCTGTCGGCGATTGATTTTTCCAATAAGTCACCTGTCGTGTATATGGATATCAATGCGGATTTTTCCGGTGATGCACTTCCACAATTCTCAAAGTTTACACCGGCCGTTAACAGGGAATATGTTGCCAAAGGGTTTCCTATCGGATACGCAAATGCAGATTTTCCCAAATCCGAAGAATATGTTATCCTTAGAAAAAATATCGACAAGTACGTAAGGCGGACTTTTTGATACTTTCACTGCACCGCTTTGGCGTTACGGAAGTCGTAGAATGTTTGGCGCATAAGGTCGGCGAGCGAGAGCTGATAGTTGATAAAAGCGTCGAGGTGAGTGTTATACGCCTTGGTGAGGCGGTCGCGCTCAAGCGATAGCGATTGGCTGTCGATGTCGCCGTCCGAAAAGCGCTTGAGTGTTATATCGAAACTCTTCTCGGCTACCGAAGCGTTCCTTTCGAGCAACTGCAGGCGTTTGAGGTTTGTGTATATTTTGCCCACCAGATTACGCACGTCTGTTTCGATTGACCTTTCGGAGTTGATTTTCTCGTAGTTATATTCTTTCATTCGAGCTTCTGCGGCGCGGACGAGCGAGCGGTTGTGCCCCCAGTCGAGGATGGGGATAGTGATAGTCAGCCCGACGCCGTAGCTGAACGGCCGGTCGATGAAGTTGCGGTAGGACGCATCGATAGAATTGGAGATGTTGAGGTTGTCATAAGCGCTGGAGAAACCTACCTTTTCGAAGAAGGCATCTACATTACCGCGCACCTTACCCATTGTTTTCTGGCGTTTGATGTCGAGTTTTTGCAATTCCATCTGTATGTCCTGTTGCCGCAGTGTGAGGCTGTTTTCGAGCGCCAGCTCTACTGCCCGCTCTACATCGACGCTAACAGGCTCATACTGCAGCTCGGAGGAAATCTCTACGCTATCGCTCAAGTCGATGCCGAGATATTGCTTAAAAGCCATATTAGCAGAGTTTTGGTTCATGATGGATACCTCGTGGGCGCTCTGTGCACCGGCGAGGTCAACCTCCATCTGCAGGGCGTCAACTTCGCGGATAAGACCGGCGGCATATTTGTTTTGAGCTATATCGTTAGCCTCGGTTTGGCGTTCGAGGTCGAGGCGGTTAATCTCTGTCTGGCGCTGCATCTGCAGGAGGCTGTAAAAATATTGGCTTACCATGTAAACGACGTCGAGTTCCATTCTTTTAAGCGTTTTTTGCGAGCGTTCAAAAGCAAGTTGCGCCGATTTGAGGTTGGATTTGATAGCGCTGTAGCCATAGATAGCGTCGAGTGGCTGGTTGAAGCCGAAGCGAGTGTTCAGATTGCCTGTTCGGGTACCCGAATAGTAGTTGTGAAAAGTACCCAGCCCGCTCTGGATATAAATACTTCCGTCGGTAGGCAGGGGTTGCCGGATATTGAGGCTGCCCGTGTAGTTCAGTTCCTTGATAGGGAAAAAGACGCCTGTGCTATCGGCTTTCTCGCGTATTGATTCGGTGTATTGCGGCAAGTTGAGCGTCATGTTGATCTGCGTCCTTAGCTGTGCCGTTGCCGCTTTCAGGTTATACTCGGCTATCTTGAACTCCTCAACGAGTTGCAACATATTGAAATTCCTTTCTTTAGCAATCTCGATGCTTTCTTCGAGGGTAAGAACACGTTTTTCCTGCGCTTGCGCTTGCAGCGAGGCAGTTGTGAGTATCAGCGAAATCAGTAATAAGTTTAGTATTCGTTTCATATCGGGATGTTTTATTTAGTTGATGATTTGAGGCGGTCATAATGTATTTCGCCGTCTTTGAGATAAATATTTCTTGCGGCATAGTTGGCAATTTCCTGTTCGTGAGTGATTAGGATGATGGTATTGCCTTCGCTGTGGAGATCGTCGAAGAGGCGCATTATGTCGTCTCCGGTTTTCGAGTCGAGGGCGCCTGTAGGCTCGTCGGCAAGCAGGATGCCGGGGTTGGTAACGAGCGCTCTGGCGATGGCTACGCGCTGACGCTGTCCGCCGCTCAGTTCGCCGGGGCGATGGTTGGTGCGGTCGCTGAGGCCTACTCTTTCGAGCGCCTTACTGGCGCGTTCGATACGTTCCTGAGCCAATACGCCGGCATAAACAAGCGGCAGTTCGACGTTCTGTAGCGAGTTGAGGCGCGGCAGCAGGTTGAAGTTTTGGAAGATGAAACCTATCTCGCGGTTACGCATAGCCGAGAGAGCATCGTCGTCAAGGATACTTACGTCTGTTCCTTTGAAGAAATAGTTGCCGTTCGAAGGCGTATCGAGGCATCCGAGAATATTCATAAGCGTTGATTTGCCGGAGCCTGAAGGCCCCATTATTGCAACGTATTCGTTCTTTTCAATCGTCATATTGATATTCTTTAAGGCCGGAATCTCAATATCGCCAATTGCGTAATTCTTTGTTAAATTTTTTATTTCTATTAGCATATTATTCGTATCTAATTGAATCAACAGGTTTGAGGTTGGCGGCGTTCTTCGCGGGCAGATAGCCGAAACTTATCCCTACGATAACCGAGAAAGCGAAAGCTAAAATAATGGAATAGAACTGGATAGACGTCTTGACGTCAGTGAAAAGCGAGACCACCAGCGATAGCGTAATTCCAAGAAAAACGCCGATGATTCCACCGGTAATACTGATGGCCACAGCTTCGGTAACGAACTGGCTCATTATATCAGCCTTACGGGCGCCTATGGCACGACGGATACCTATCTCGCGTGTACGTTCCATAACCGTCGCCAGCATGATGTTCATGATACCTATTCCGCCGACTACCAGCGAGATAGCGGCTATGGCGCCGAGCAGAAAATTATATATCTGGCGTTCTTTTTCTTCCTGTTTGAGCAGTTCGTAAGGGATGATGATGCTGTAGTCGTCGTTATTGAAGTGATGCCGTTTGATGATTTCGTTGATAAGCGTCGAAGCCTCCATCAGTTGGGAAGAGTTGGCGGTTTGGACGGTTATCTGCTGTATCTCGCTGCCGAGCGGATTTTCGCGGCTGAAACGGCTCAGAAACGTCGAGAGCGGACAGTAAACATCCGTATTGAGGTCGCGTGCCGCCAACTCGCCGATGGTCTCGGTGAAGAGAGTTTTCGATTCGAGCACCCCGATTACTTCGAGCCACTGGTCTTCTATCTTTATCATCTTGCCTACCGGATTGTCCTGCTGGTAAAGGCTTGCAGCGACGCCCGCACCCAATACGCACACTTTCATGCGCTTCGTGTAATGGTTTTCGGATACAAACTCGCCGTCTTTGAGGCGATAGTTCATCATCCGGAAAAAGTCGGGCGTGATACCGATAACCGTTGATTTAACCGACTTGTCGGCATACTTCACATCGGTGTTTATTTCAGCCTGCGCGGCAATGCGTTCGACGCCCGGAACAAGTTCGCGCACCATGTTTGCATCTTTTATCGAGAGACCTTGCGAGAACTTCGCTCTCACCTCTTCAATCTCGGAGTCCGTCATCTTCTTCTCGCGGATTATGACATTGTTCACTCCCAAGTCCTGATACTTCGCAATAGCCTCGCGTTTAGCGCCTTCACCTATTGAGAGCATGGCTATAACCGAGGCGACGCCGAATATTATTCCGAGCATCGTCAGGAAAGAGCGAAACTTATGGTCGCCTAAACCGCTGATAGCCAAGCGTATATTTTCTTCTATCTGCATATCTAATTATTTATAAATTCGCAACTGACCGTCATTCCGGGCTTTAACCGTTCATCAGGCTCGTAAATATTCACTTCGACGTCAAAAACTTTTTGCTTGTTTTTGCCGTCATATTCTTTCAGATGGCACAGTTTGCCGACATACTCAACTTCGCCGTCGAATATCACGTTCGGCATGGCGTCCATCCTGACCGCCACTTTCTGTCCTACACTGATTTTGAGGAAGTCGTTCTCGCTGATGTACGTGTTGACTTTCATCCATTTCAGTTCAGGCACATTGGCCATATTTGCGCCCTCGTACAACTCGTCCCCAACCTTCACAAATGAGTTGGAACGCCAGTTGCGAGCTATCTGAAAGACGCCGGCCACCGGAGTGCGAAGAGTCAGAGAGGGCAAAATAGCATAAGCGTCGTCAATCATCTGCTTAAACTGGTCAAAACGTATCTGTGCGATTTTCAGGTCATTACGGTTTATTATTTCTGTCAGCACAATTTTTCTTTCTTCCTTGGCTATTCGGATTTTTGCCTGTTCAAATTCGAGTTCCTTGATGCGGCGAATGCGCTCGGTTTCAAATTGCGACGATTCAAATTCTATTTTTTTCAGATTGAAACTTGCCCGCTCGCTCTTCAGAGAACTGTGCAGGGTGTTCATCGAAATATCCTGATTGATTATAAGTTTCTCCAGATTGCCTCTCTGCTGCTCCAAACTTTGTTCCCAGTCGAGAATACTCTTGTTGATAGTAGCGGGGTCAAGTTGAATAATTGAATCGCCGGCTTCAACTATCGCGCCCTGTTCGAGTATGCCTATGATCCGCATCTGATACCAGTAGCGGCCGAACATCGGCATAACGAAAGCGACGTTTTTGCGAGCCGCCAATTCGCCTGTTTCGACGATATTGCCTCCCTTGCGCCCGCTCTTGACGCCATCGCCCTCGTTGCCGTCGCCGCAAGCGGACAGTAACAGGCTGGTTACCAGAGCTGTCAGCAAGCACAAACTATGCGTGTATCTTTTCATTTTGCCTTCACCTCCTTTTCTTTCTCGGCTACCGTCGGGTCAACCATCGCTACACGGTCTTTCTCGCTCAGCCCTTTATTGATGATGATAAAATCGGAGTTAGCCGCTCCCACTTCTACTTCCGTCTTGTCGAAGCCGCCGCCGTCTTTGCGGTAAACGTAGTATCGCTCGCCTTCCTGATGCACGGCTTCGAGGGGTATGAAGAGGACGTCGTCAATCTTGTCTATCAGTATGCGACAGCTGACGGTCAGTCCCGGAAGCAGGCTTGGATGCGAGCGGTCGAGCAATATCTCTACCGGAAAAACTTTTATTTTTGTTGTTCCTTCCTTGTTGACTGCAAGGTTTGCGA
>JAITPL010000073.1 GCA_031289445.1 Tannerella sp. | reverse complement strand
CCGCAAAGATACAACTTTTTGTTATATTTCCAAACATAAAATCAAGTTTTTTTGTTATATTTCCAAAGTAAAAATCGGAAAATCTTGTTATATTTCCAAAGTAAGCCGCTTGCTACAATCACTGCCTCCCCCCGCTTGGGGGATTGAGAGGGGGGATTGAGATGGGCTATTCAAAGACGAGCCTCGAAAGATTGAGGCGAGCTATTCAAAGACGAGCCTCGAAAGTCGGTCGGGATGGAAGACAGCGTTGGCTGCTTCGAGGATTTGAGAGGGTGTTACGGCTTCGATATTGCGGAATATTTCAGGCAACAACATGTAGCGGTTATGATAGAGAAATGACTTGCCGAGACCGAGAAAGGTGTTTTCGCGGCTATCACTCGCCACGCCAAGCTGACCGATAGCCTGCTTCTTGGCGGCAGCAATCTGTAAATCCGTCAGTTTGGTATCCCGCAAGGCTTTCAACTCCTTTTCGACAAGACTGACAGCGAAGTCGCAATGCTTGTGGTCGGTACCGAAATAGATTGAAAAAATCCCGCAGTCAGTGTATGAAACAATGCTCGATTCGACGGTATAGACGAGGCCGTGCTTCTCGCGGAGGCTAATATTCAGGCGATTGTTCATGCCCGGCCCGCCGAGTATGTTGTTCAGCAGAAAGAGATGGAAACGACGCTCGTCGTACATGTTGAATGCCTGTCCGCCAATGACGACGTGCGAGAGGTGCGTCTTTTTCTTTTTAGTCTGCGCTACGGATGCAACCGCGTGAGGCTCAATGCGTTTGATGGCCGATTTATGGGCGGGAACAGCCGAGATGTATTTTTCGGCCAAGCGGCGTATGTACTTGAAATCGTGGCTCGACATTGTGAAGAATACCATATTGTCGGCTGTATAGTAGCGGTCGAGGAAAGATTTGCCTGTCGCGGTTTTGAAAGATTTAAGCGAACGGCGGTCGCCGAGGATATGATGGCCAAGCGGATGACCCTCGAAAATCATATTGTCGAAATCGTCAAAGATAAGGTCGGAAGGAGTGTCTTCATAAGTTTGTATCTCGTCGAGGACAACTTCGCGCTCCTTGTCTATCTCTTTTTCGGGGAATTGCGAGTTGACTGCAAGGTCGGTCAGCAGTTCTACGGCGCGTTCCATATCCTTTGCCAGAAAGGATGAATAGACGAATGTACTCTCTTTAGAAGTATAGGCGTTGAGTTCGCCGCCCACATTCTCCATACGGTTGAGGATATGTCGGGACTTGCGATGCAGCGTGCCTTTGAACAGGGTATGCTCGACGAAGTGAGCCAGACCGTACTCGTTCTTCTCTTCGTCGCGAGAGCCTGCGTTTACCGCATAACCGCAGTATGCCACAGGCGAATCGACCGGCAGATGTATTATCCGCAAACCGTTAGGTAAGGTAAATGTATCCAAGGAAATAAAGTTAGAAGTTAGAAAATAGAAAGTAGAAGTTAGCATTTCAAAAAAAATCCGAGGCGGGAAGTGATTCCAACCTCGGACAATGAACAAAATCTCAAAATTTAATCAATCTAACAGTTTTATCTTGATATTGCGAAACCAGACATTATCGCCATGGTCCTGGAAGCCTACCAGGCCTTCATGGTTCTTGCCGCCGCAGTTGTTGAGCAACTCGAAAGCTAATGGCCAACTTGCCTGACTGAACTTGCTTGCTTGAAGCATGTCCGTCCATTGCTGTGTCCAGAGGTGATATTCGACTACCGCCTCACCGTTCTGATAATGGATGATAGTGCCTTTGTAGCTGAGTATCTTACCCTTGTTCCACTCGCCGATAGCCTTGGCGTTCTGCGGCTTTGCGGGTATCATGTCATAGAGTGAAGCCGATTGGCGATTGCCGTCTTTTCCAAGTTTGGCGTCGGGATGGTTGTCGTTATCAAGCACCTGATATTCGGGCGCGGAGATATACGAAGGCTGTCCTTCAACTTCCTGAATAAGATAGAGCACGCCGGAATTGGAGCCTTTGGCTACTTTCCACTCAAACTCGAACTCGAAGTTCTTCAGCTTGTGCGCGAAAACGATGTCGCCACCGTCTTTTGCGCCCGCTTCGCCTTCGCCGGAGCCTTTAATATGGATAGCGCCATCGTCGATAGTCCACGCTTTAGGTACGACGTCGCGACCATAACCGCGCCAGCCCTTGAAGGTCTTACCGTCGAAGATGCTTATCCAGCCGTCCTTGTCCTTCGTAAACTCGCTAAGCTCAACCAAAGGCAGGTCTTGCAATTTGTACTCGGGAACAGCAGGTACAGCCTCGGCAGCAGCCTTTGCGGCCGCCTCTACTAAAGCTTTTGCGTCCTCAGCTGCTTTTTCGGCTTTCTTCCCGCCTGTGCAGGAAACAAGCGCGGTAACAACGACCGCGCTTGCAAACAATAATATTACTTTCTTCATAAAAATTCAATTGTCTTTTAATTGTCAATTCTCGATTTACTTACGGCATTGCGGGCAGACTCCAGCCATCGCGATACTTGTGGTTGATAAGCTCGGCTGCAAATTCCTGAGCGCTGACCGGTGGAAGCGACGGTTTGTTGAATGAGGGATGGCCGTCCACAACTTTGAAGTCGTCTTTGAGGGTTGTGATAATCTTCTCGTCGGCGCCGATATTGGTGAACTTCATGTTCGGGCCGTCCCAATCCAAAACCTTGTTGAGGCCTTGCAGACGAACTGCGAGAACACCCATCACTACCATTTCGTTGAACGGACCTGCTTCCGAGAAATCCGAAGCTGTCTTAACGCGGTTCGCGGGGCTTTCCTTACATGCGCGTACCCAGTCCATTTCGTGGCTGGTCGATATGCGGCGAAGGGTTTTGGGGGCGTCGAGTTTGCGACCGGAAATAAGCCAGGGGTTCTTGCCGTAGCACTCGCAGAGCAGTGTGTCTTTGGTGCCATGGAAGATAACCAGACCGCCGTCTCCGGGCATCAGCGCACGTCCCTGTGGGAAACCTGCGGGACGGTCGGGCAACAAGCCGCCGTCATACCAGTGTACTTCGACCTCGGGCAGAGCAACCTTGGCCAGATTTTCGCGAGCGGGGAAAATCAGTTTGACGTGCTGTGCCGTTGGGGCGCAGTCTTTCAACAACAGGGTTGACGAACCTTCAGCCTTAATCGGATAGCCGAGTTTCAGAGCTTTGAACACCGGGTGCATGATATGGCAGGCCATATCGCCCAGAGCGCCGGTACCGTAAGGCCACCATCCGCGCCAGTTCCACGGGTGATAAATCTCGTTGAAAGGACGCTCTTCAGCCGGGCCGGTGAACAAATCCCAATTCAGTGTCGCGGGCACTTTGCTTGCTTTCTCCGGCGTATTCAGACCTTGCGGCCAGATAGGACGGTTTGTAGCGCACTCTACCTTTGTGATTTCGCCGATGCCGCCGTTCCAGATATACTCGCATATCTGGCTGACGCCTTCGCCTGATGAGCCTTGATTACCCATCTGGGAAGCAATGTTGTGTTTGGCTGCCAGTTTGGTCAGCAAACGTGACTCGTAAACCGAGTGAGTGAGGGGCTTCTGCACATAAACGTGCTTGCCGAGGGTTATGCCAGTGGCCGCAATGATTGCGTGAGTGTGGTCGGCGGTGGCAACGATAACTGCATCGATGTCTTTTCCAACCTCATCGTACATCTTACGGAAATCCCAGTACTTTTTCGCCGTGCCAAGGCGGTCAAATACATGCTTCGAGTACTTCCAGTCAACATCGCAGAGGGCTACGATATTTTCGGTTTTCTCAACGGCGCCAAGATTGCCGCTACCCATACCGCCGATACCTACGCCGGCGATGTTCAACTTGTCCGACGGAGCTGTATATCCGTGGCTCTTCCCAAGTATCGAGCTTGGGACTACTGTAAATGCTGCTGCTGCAGCTGCGCTTCTCTGTAGGAAGCTTCTTCTAGAAATGTCTGTCATAGCTAATGAAGTTTATAATTATTATTAGTATAAAAAAGTTCGTTCTTTCTGAAAATAATCCTGTTAAAAACATGCAAATATAGGAATTAAAAATGAATAATGATACTTTTAGTGTGATAAATTTGTAAATTTACGATTATTTAACAGTTGAGAGCAGCGGAGAAAGAGTGAATAACGAGTGAATAACGAATAGTTGATAGTGAATAGCGCCATATAATAACGAAACTTGCAAACGTTATGACGAATGGAGAATGAAGAGTGCTTCGTGCATCGCAATGGCGGAAATAAAGGTAGAAGGTAGAAATTAGAAGGTAGAAGATTGCTTAGTACCTACCAATGGCAGGATGCTGCGACGTCATTTCTACTTGTTTAAAACTTTTATAAGGCCTACCAATGACGCAATCATAATCATATTGATATGAATCCTGTAACGGTGTTTGGGCGACCGCAAAGGTCGCCCCTACCCTACCGACGCAATCATACTCAAGGTCATTTCCACTTGTGTAATTCCTTTTATGGCGACTACCAATGAAGGAGACGGAGAATTAATACGGTACATCCCCATCGAGGACGTCGCATTGACGAAACCGAGGATATTGTATTTTGTACAATAAGGGGATATTGTATCTTGTACAATAAGGGGATATTGTATTTTGTACAATAAGGATTTGGTGTATTATCAACACCCTTATTCTCCATCGGGGATGCTACGAAAACTTCCCCGCGACCTCCGGCAACCTTTTCAAGTATCTCGAAAACCTTCCCCACAATGACGGAGACGGTGTTTCTCTTAATTATCAATTGTCAATGACTTTGTTGCAACGGACGGACAAACTTGTGTGGGTGATACCGTCATTGTTAGTCCGTTAGGACTTGCATATCAATAGAAAAATTGATTCTCTCTCTATTTTTCTCCGTAGGAGATTCACAGAAAAGCTATCCGGGTTATTTGAACGTGAATCCCCGATGGGGAAAAAGGTGTGGATGATACCGTGTTCTATTGATATGTATC
>JAITPL010000044.1 GCA_031289445.1 Tannerella sp. | reverse complement strand
AAAAACGACACCCGTACAGGTTCGCATATCTTGAAACTGGACAGCAGCGAAATGGGAAACGGGTACGTTCAAATAAAAAAAGAGGGTGACCTGTTCAAACTTGCCGCTTTCGGTAAGGCCAGGAAAAATTCCACGCTCGTTCCGTTAAGCGTCGGCGGAAATATCGAATGGGTAAGTTTGCCTCACAATTCCGATATTTTTATCAATGATACCGTGAGCGTCAAATTTTTGATAAACAAATAATTACCGATTAAAAATCAGCAATGGAAAAATATAAAAGTTCGATTTCCTTTAAGGGAAATACAGATATAGGGAAACACCGCACCAATAATGAAGATGCTTTTATCGCACAGCAGATATGGGACGACAAGCATATTCTGGCTGTTGCAATCGACGGCGTGGGCGGTTACGAAGGTGGCGAAGTGGCGGCGGCAATCGCCCAAAAAACCATCGTGGAATATCTCGAAAACTTCCCCAACGGCGAGCGTCTTGATTTACTCAAGCAGGCAGTTGTGGAGGCAAACAATAAAATCGTGGAAGAACGCGCCGCACAACCGCAGTTTGCCAATATGAGCTGTGTGCTCACGGCGTGTTTGGTTGAGGTGGAGCGCAAGCAAATCAACATGGTACATGTAGGCGATACACGCCTGTACGGGTACCGCGGCGGCGAGTTGAAAAAGCTCTCGCACGACCATTCGCTTGTGGGCTACCGCGAAGAAATAGGCGACCTTACCGAAGACGAAGCGATGAATCACCCGCAGCGTAATGTGATTGGGCGCGATGTCGGTTCGGCACGCCATCAGGTAAATGACGAAGATTTTCTCGAAGCCGCCATTTTTCAGCTTTTACCCGACACCACGCTTTTGCTTTGTTCCGACGGCTTGTGTGATATGCTGAAAACTGTCGAAATGGTCGAGGTGTTGCAGCAAAAAATCCCGCTCAACGAAAAAGTACAGGGATTGATTGAAGCTGCCAACGAAAAAGGCGGCAAGGATAATGTTACTGTGATTTTAATCGAATACCAAAACGACGAACCGGTAACGGAAGAAATTCTGTCGAATAGCGGCGCTGAACAAACTGCTGATACGGAAAAGCAGAATGAGGCGAATGTTTCAAAACAAAAAAAAAGCCGCCCTGTTTCTCAGGTTATCATAATTGCCGCATTAATACTGGCTTTATTGTTGGGTTTGGCAGGTGGCTGGCTGATACGCGACAGGTTGTGTAATGAACAACCGGTACAAGAAACACCTTCGGATTCAACTCAAAATTAAAAATTATCCGTACCTTTACCGATAGTTTTATTTAATGATTATCCGCAATACGTACTATCATCCTATGCATTCCGTTAGTAATGCATCGCTCGGTAGAAAACGATATATGCCTACATAGCGCATTCCGTTAGGAATGCGTCGCTCGGTAGATCAGGATGCATTCCTGACGGAATGCGGAGAATAGGGTAAAATTCATTTGCTACCGAGCGATACATCTCTACGAGATGTTAAGACAAGATGAGGATAATCATATTTTTTTATGTACTTTTGCGCTACGGAAGAGGTGATATTCACTTCGCCGAAGCTAAATACCGAAAGATGTTATCGAGTAGAAACTGAAATTTATACATATATGAATCACTTGAAGAAAAAATTTTATTGTACCTTGTTATTCGTCTGCATGGCGGCGGTTTTATGTACCGCGCAACGCAAGGAAGAGGACGACAACCGCGTCGGATTTAACCTCAACAAACCCGAACGCGAAGAATGGCTGCGCGATCTGGGCTTCGGCCTCTTTATCCACTGGGCGCACGACAGTCAGCTGGGTATAGTCATCAGCCACTCGCTGGCCGGCGCTTCCGACGACTATAGCCGGCGCTATTTCAACGACTTGCCGAAAACCTTTAATCCCGACCGGTTTGACGCCCGCAAGTGGGCGCAACTGGCAAAGATCACCGGAGTGAAATACGTTGTCTTCACCACAAAACACCATTCGGGCTTTTGCATGTGGGACACCAAAACAACGGATTTCGGCATCATGAACACGCCTTACAAAAAGGATATTCTCAAAGAACTTGTTGCCGCACTGCGCGAAGCGGGTCTGGCGGTCGGGTTTTACTATTCGCCCGAAGATTTCAAGTTTCTTTACGATAACGGTATCCCGGTCAACCGCGGTAACCTGAAGATAAGCGAAAGTCTGTCGAAGAAGTACGACGCCTTTATCGAGGCTCAATGCGAAGAGCTTTTCACGCAGTACGGCAAGGTGGATATCCTCTTTATCGACGGCGAACCTAAAGACCCCGCGAAATATACCGGCTGGAGGCTGCAACCCGACCTGCTGGTTACCCGCGGCGCCGTCAATACTCCCGAACAGTTTGTGCCCGGAGAGCCGTCGGACGCTCTCTGGGAATCGAATATGACGATGGGCAACCAGTGGCAGTACAAACCGACTAACGACGAACTGAAATCGGGTACACGCCTGATTGAGCTGCTGATTGAAACACGCGCCAAAGGTGGAAACTTCCTCATCAACATTGGCCCTCATCCCGACGGATATATCCCCGAAGCGCAGGAAGAGCGCATGCGCGAAGTGGCTGCGTGGATGTTTATCAATCAGGAGAGCGTTTACGGAGTGCGTCCCTGGGTTGTAACCAACGAAGAGAATCTGTGGTTTACGCGCTCGAAGGATGGAAAGGCGGTTTACGTTTATATCACCGGCCTGCCCGACTGGGCGAGAGGCAGCAGGAAAGAGTTTGTGCTTCGCTCGGTGAAGGCGACGGCAACGACCAAAGCAAGCGTGCTGGGTCAAAACGATCTTGTGCTGGAATATAGCAATCAGATTCCCGATACGCGATTCGAACAGACGCCGGAGGGATTGAAAGTATCCTGCGTCCGCGCTCAACGGATTTATAACAATAACAAATGGCCTAATCCGATAGTCCTGAAACTCGAAAACGTAATAGTGAATAGTGAATAGTGAACAGTGAACAGTGAATAGTGAATAGTGAACAGTGAATAATTCAATTAATTCCTGCCTTCTATCTTCTATCTTCTATCTTTATGTTTTCTAACTTCTAACTTCTAACTTTATGTTTTCTAACTTCTAACTTCTAACTTTATATTTTATGAACAAAGTAATTTCAGCAGTATTATTCTGTGCGGCGGCAATGGCGTCGTGCAATGTAACCGACGGCGATACCGGCAATTGGAAATTGTGGTATGATGCACCGGCGGAAAAGTGGGTGGAAGCTCTGCCCATCGGTAACGGACGTCTTGGCGTCATGGTGTTTGGCAATCCGGCCAACGAAAAATTGCAGCTCAACGAAGAAACCGTCTGGGCCGGCGGGCCTAACAATAACGGCAATCCCGACGCTTTGGCCGCTCTCCCGCAAGTGCGGAAACTTCTCTTTGAAGGCAAGTTTCACGAGGCACAAGACCTTGCTACCGATAAGATTGTTACCAAGACCAATCACGGCATGTCCTATCAGCCTGTCGGCGACCTTAATCTCTCCTTCGCCGGACACGAGAAGGCAGCGAACTATTACCGCGAACTGGACATCTCGACGGCAATCACTACCACTCGCTACACCGTTGACGGAGTAGATTATGTGCGTGAAGCATTCGCGTCCTTCCCCGATCAGGTTGTGGTCGTCCGGCTGACCGCTTCTCAAAAAGGGAAAATCAACTTCAAAGCCGGTTTCAGCAGTCCGCAACAAAGCGAGGTGAACGTCGAGGATAACAGGCTTATCCTGAGAGGTATCTCCGGCGACCAGGAAGGTTTGGAAGGAAAGGTAAGGTTTACGGCCTCCGCAGTCTTTAATTACAAGCGCGGAACGACCTCGACCGGCAGTAAAGACGTGTCGATTTCAGATGCCGACGATGTTACCCTTATTATCTCCATGGCCACAAACTTCGTCAACTACCGCGACCTTAGCGCCGACCCCGAAAGTCGCGCCGCCGCTTATCTCGAAAAGGCTTTGCAGAAGGATTACAGGCAGCTCAAGGCCGACCACATAGCCGCTTATCAGAAATATTTCAACCGCGTGCAGCTTGACCTGGGCGCTACCGACTCTATCCGCAAGACTACCGACGTGCGGATTCTGGAGTTTGCCAAGGCCAACGACCCGCAGCTGGCGGCCTTGTATTTTCAGTTCGGGCGATACCTGCTTATTTCGAGTTCGCAGCCGGGCAACCAGCCCGCCAACCTGCAGGGGATATGGAATGACCTGATGGAGCCGTCGTGGGACAGTAAATACACCACCAATATCAATGCCGAGATGAACTACTGGCCGGCCGAGGTAACAAATCTGCCGGAGCTTCACCGTCCGTTTATCGAGATGGTCAAGGAGATTGCGGCTTCGGGCGGGGAGACTGCGAAGCTGATGTACGGCGCTCGCGGCTGGGTCTTGCATCACAACACCGACGTCTGGCGTTCTACCGGCCCGGTTGACCAGGCAGGCTCCGGCATGTGGCCTTCGGGCGGAGCATGGGTCAGCGAGCATCTCTGGGAGCGCTATCTCTACTCCGGCGACAAGGATTACCTCTCCGAAGTGTATCCGGTAATGAAAGGCGCGGCGCTGTTCTTCCTTGATTTTCTGGTTGAAGAGCCTGAGCATCACTGGCTGGTCGTTGCTCCTTCAAATTCGCCCGAAAACTCGTTTGCCTACACCGCCAACGGCAAAATCGACCATGCTACAAACTCCTACGGCATCACGATGGACAACCAGCTGCTTTTCGAGCTGTTCAACAACGTAATCTCTGCCGGCGAAGTACTGAATACCGACGGCGCTTTTGCCGACACTCTGCGCGGCGTCCTCAAGCGTCTGCCGCCAATGCACATCGGACAGCACAGTCAGTTGCAGGAATGGCTCTTCGACCTCGACAATCCCGACGACAAGCACCGCCACGTGTCGCATCTGTACGGCGTTTATCCGAGTTACCAGATTTCGCCTGTCCGCACGCCGGAGCTGTTCGACGCGGCACGCACTTCGCTGAACTACCGCGGCGACCCGGCTACAGGTTGGTCGATGGGCTGGAAGGTGTGTCTGTGGGCGCGTTTTCTGGATGGCAACCGCGCTTACAAACTTATCTCCGAGCAGTTGAAACTCACCCAAAACCCCAAAACCGACTACAAGGGCGGAGGCACTTACGCCAACATGTTCGACGCTCATCCGCCTTTCCAGATTGACGGCAACTTCGGTTGCACGGCGGGCATTGCCGAGATGCTGGTGCAAAGTCATGACGGTGCGGTGCACGTTCTTCCGGCCTTGCCCGACGTCTGGGCGAACGGCAGCGTTAAGGGTCTGAGGACCAGAGGCGGTTTCCTCACCGACATCGAATGGCAGAACGGCAAGGTCAAGACTCTCAAGATAAAATCCCTGCTGGGTGGAAATCTACGTATCCGCAGCGCTACGCCGCTGTCGGTATCGGGAGGAAATGCGACCTTGGCGGAAGCGTCGGGCGTCAACCCCAATCCTTTCTTCAAGACGCACGAAGTCCCCGCGCCAGTCATCTCCGAAAAGGCGAAGCTCAACAAACCCGGCGTGAAACCTACCAGAGAATACGATTTGCCTACCGAACAGGGCGGAGAATATACTCTTAGCATTGCGAAACAGGATATTTGAATCTTCACCCCAACTTATAACATTGCGAAGGAGATATTCACTTCATCAAACCACCATTATAACATTGCGGAAGGAGATATTCACTTCATCAACCAAAATTATTTTTTATTATGAACAGATTAATTGCATTAGCCCTTTTCTTTGCGGTCATGGCCACGCCGCTCAACGCCCAGGAAAAGAAAGCATTATGGATTTGGCATCCCGGAGATTTCGAGATATGGGCGAGCAACCTCTTGCAGAAAGAGCGTACCGAGCGGGGAGTATTCTATGCCCCTTTCTGGCGGATAGACCATCACGCCTCGCTTGTAAGATTCTCCAAGACCGTCGAGCTTGATCAGCCCGAAACCGTCGATGTTCACGTGGAAGGTGAATTTTCGGTCAGGATAGACGACAATTTCGTTTACGAAGACAACATTCGCCAACTGCACCTTCCGCAAGGCCGGCACAGCATTCTTTTTCAGGTCTATAACGCCATCACGCCCCCAAGCATCCTCGTCAAAGGCAAAACCGTGGTCTCGGACAGCAGCTGGACCGTTTCGCGCCAAACCGTAACATCCGTAAAAGCCGATTCCTGGCTCTTCGACAGCCCCGACAACAGGCCCTCCGGCTACAAACTCGCCGTCAAACCCCTGAATCCCGTTCAGACCGACAGAACGCCCGAATCCGTAACCGTGGATTTCGGGCAGGAGACCTTCGGCTACTTCAAGCTGCACAAGCTGCGAGGCAAGGGCACTCTGACCGCCCGCTACGGAGAGTCGGCCGAAGAAGCCGCAAGTCCTGACGGCGAAACCCGCGACGCCTTCACATTCACCCGCGACGCCGCCGAAGACTTCACCTCCGACCGCTCCCGCGCCTTCCGCTACATCCGCTTCACATGGACAGGCGACATCGCCTTCGACGAGGTCTCGATGCTTTACGAATACAATCCCCTCGAGTACAAGGGCGCATTCCGCTGCTCGGACGACGAGGTAAACCGTATCTGGGACGTCGCCGCCTACACGCTGCACCTCTCCTCGAGGCAGTTTTTCCTTGACGGCATCAAGCGCGACCGCTGGATATGGAGCGGCGACGCCTGCCAAAGCTACCTGATGAACTACTACCTCTTCTTCGACAACTCCCTGGTGAAGCGCACCACCTGGGCCTTGCGCGGCAACGACCCGGTAGAATCGCACATCAACACCATACTCGACTACACCTTCTACTGGTTTACAGGAATCTACGACTACTACCTCTACACCGGCGACAGGGCCTTCGTAGAGCAGATTTACCCCAAGGTGTTCACCCTGATGGACTTCTGCCTCGGACGGCGCAACAGCGAAGGACTTGTCGAGGGTCAGCCGGGCGACTGGGTATTCATAGACTGGGCGCCGATAGACAAGGATGGCGAAGTGAGCGTGGAGCAGTTGCTGTTCTGCCGCAGTCTGGAGACGATGACGCTCTGCGCCGAACTCGTTGGCGACAGCCGTTCGGCCGACCGCTACCGTGCGCTCTCCGCCGAACTGCGGTCGAAGATCATATCGCTCTTCTGGGACCCCGCGCAGAAGGCGCTGATACACAGTCGCAAGAACGGCGTGCCGGACACCAAGGTTACAAAGTATGCCAACATGTTCGCCATGACCTTCGGCTACCTCGACGGACAGCAGCAGGAGGACGTCAGGAATAACGTCCTTCTGAACGACAAAATACAGAAGATAACGACGCCTTACATGCGCTTCTACGAGCTTGAGGCGCTCTGCCGGATAGGTCAGCAGCGTCACGTACTGGGCGAGATGAAGGACTACTGGGGCGGAATGCTGCGGCTGGGAGCGACCTCGTTCTGGGAGGCCTACAATCCGGAGGAGTCGGGCGCGGAACACTATGCGATGTACGGCCGTCCGTTCGGGAAGAGTCTGTGTCATGCCTGGGGAGCGAGTCCGATATATCTCCTGGGCAGGTACTACCTCGGCGTAAGCCCGACAGCACCCGGCTATGCAACGTATCTGGTAGAGCCTGATCTTGGCGGTCTGAAGTGGATGAGCGGCAGCGTTCCCACGCCTTCGGGCAACATCAAACTCTCGGTTACCGAAAAGCAGATAACGGTAGAAACGGTTTCGGGCAAGGGCATACTGCGTTTCCGAAGCCTCCGCAAGCCGTCCTGCAAGACTGGAACAGTGAAACCGGCTACCGAAAAAAGCGTTTACGAAATGGAACTCGAAGCCAATAAAACGTACACGGTCAACTACGCAAGTAAATAAAAGGCGCTTATGCTGCAACAAGAGGTGTTTATGCTGTAGTAAGAGATGCTTACTTTGCAGTCAGATGCCGTGAGTTCGTAGTAATAGGCCGTAAGTATGTAGTAAGAGGTATTTACTTTGCAGTAAGATGCCATAATAGGTATTTACTTTATAGTAACCTGCGGCAAAGACTTTGATAATCTGCGTATGAAAGGTATGGCTATGAAAAATCTGTTGATTCTTGTGCCGACGACTTGCGCTATCTTGGCGATGACGGTCGGAGGCTACTGCTTTCATGTGGCGGTGCCTGTATTGTGTGCCGTGCTGATAGTTTTCGGGTCGCAGGGAAGTATTGCCGCCACAAAATGGCTGCTTGTGGCGGCGCTGGCTTTCTCTATTGCCGGCGACTGGATGTTGCGGCAGCGTAACGGACAGGAAATGATGTTTGTCTATGGTATAGCGGGTTTTTTTGTGGCACATGCGGGTTTTTTGCTTTTTTGCCTGCGCAACGGCAGGATGCAGTGGCGACTGCTGCTTGTACTGGCGACAGGCTACGGTGTGTTCTTCTTCTGGAAACTGCTACCGGCTATCGACGGCGGGATATTGCCGGTCGCGGTACTTGCCTATACGCTTATCTCCTGCTTCTCGCTGGCCGCCGCCTGGGGACTGCACCGGACGAAGCTCTCGCGACTGCTCTTCAGCGCAGGTATTGGTTGTATCCTGTTTTCGGATACGCTGATTGCGTGCTGCGAGTTTCTGAACGTCTGCGGTTTATACCGCTACGCGATGATGCCGGCCTATTATGCGGCACATTTGCTAATCACCGCCGCCCTTATCTACAAACGAAACGGAAAGACGGAGGAATGATTTCCGGTTTTCCCCTGTAAAAAAATCCCCCGTATGGGATTCGCATTAAAATAACCCGGATAGTTT
>JAITPL010000038.1 GCA_031289445.1 Tannerella sp. | reverse complement strand
CGCGAGCCTACCAGAAAAGCGCCGGTATCGTTAAGCCAGATGAAAACGAAAATCAGCAGTACCGGAACAGGATTGTAATCTCCCGCAAGATACGGAATGAAACACAGCAGCGAGAAACCGCCGGCACAATAGACCTGGGCAAAGAACAGTAGCCCCCATTGCGCCACTATGTTGGAAGACTTCGCGTAGAAGAGACCCGCTACAAGCATGACCGCCAGCATTACGATATACGGGATATAGATAATGCCGCCGACGCAGCCTGCGGCATGGAGGGCGGTAGCGACGAAGAGGTAAGCGCCCGCAAAAGCGCCGGAATAACGCAGCCAGGGAGCGCCGTCATAGCCGGTCAGCTGATAAAATTCGAGTATGAGCAGGCCGGAAACCAGCCCGAACACGGCGGCAAAAAGACAGGGATGCACCAGAATCGCAGCTGCGATAACCGCCACAAATACTATACCTGTTAATGTTCTCTGCAAAAGGTTTTTCAAGTACCGATATTTTTAGAGGGTTAACTAATCACCGTAGGAGAGCTTTGTTTGTCCATTATCTCTTCACTGCGCGACACCCACGGACGCTTGCCGAAAATACGCTCCACGTCTTCGGAATATATCACTTCGGCATTGAGCAGAAGCTCGGCCAGTGCGTTGTGTTTGGCTGCGTTCTCCTGCAAAATCTGCTTTGCACGGGCATACTGCCCGTTGATGAAAGCAAGCACTTCGCCGTCAATAAGTTTGGCCGTGTCGTCGCTGTAAGGCTTGGTGAAACCGTATTCCTGACCTGAAGAGTCATAGTAGTTGAGATTGGGAATCTTGTCGCTCATGCCGAAATAGACCACCATGGCGTAGGCCTGTTTGGTTACCCGCTCAAGGTCGTTGGAAGCTCCGGTAGAAATCTCGCCGATAAACAGTTCTTCGGCAGCGCGACCGCCGAGAATGGCGCACATCTCGTCGAACAGCTGTTCGCGGGTAGTTATCTGCCGTTCTTCGGGCAGATACCATGCAGCACCGAGCGCTTTGCCGCGCGGCACTATCGTTACCTTGACAAGCGGATTGGCATGTTCGAGCAGCCAGCTGAGCGAGGCATGACCGGCCTCGTGTATAGCGATGCTTTTGCGTTCCTTGGCGGTCATTATCTTGCTGCGTTTTTCGAGACCTCCGATGATGCGGTCAACGGCGCTCATGAAATCCTCTTTCTGAACTTTTTTCTTGTCCTTGCGGGCGGCGATAAGAGCTGCTTCGTTACAGACGTTGGCTATATCGGCGCCTGAAAAGCCGGGCGTCTGTCGGGACAGAAAATCCGTATCTATACCGGTGTCGAGTTTGAGCGGTTTAAGGTGGACGCCGAATATCTCCTTGCGCTCGTTGAGGTCGGGCAGTTCGACGTGAATCTGCCTGTCGAAGCGACCCGCGCGAAGCAGAGCCTTGTCGAGTACATCGGCGCGGTTGGTAGCCGCAAGTATGATAACGCCGCTATTGGAGCCGAAGCCGTCCATCTCGGTCAGCAGTTGATTGAGGGTGTTTTCGCGCTCGTCGTTGGCGTTCATGTTGGCGCTGCGACCGCGAGCGCGGCCAACGGCGTCGATTTCGTCAATAAAAACAATGCAGGGCGCTTTCTCCTTGGCCTGGCGGAAGAGGTCGCGCACCCGCGAAGCCCCGACGCCGACGAACATTTCAACAAAATCCGAGCCTGAGAGCGAGAAGAAAGGCACATCGGCCTCGCCCGCAACGGCTTTGGCGAGCAGCGTCTTGCCTGTTCCCGGAGGGCCTACCAGCAGTGCGCCCTTGGGTATCTTGCCTCCAAGTTCGGTATATTTCTGCGGATTCTTGAGGAAGGACACAATCTCTTCGACTTCCTGCTTGGCTTCGGCCAATCCGGCCACATCCTTAAATGTTATCTTGTGTTTGCCGTCCTTGTCGAAGAGTTGCGCTTTCGACTTGCCGACCGAGAAGATACCCATACCTCCGCCGCCCATGCCGCCGCCCATGCGCCGCATGAAAAATATCCATATTATTATGAAGATGGCTATGGGGCCGATGGATGCAAGTATATTCCACAACAAACTTTCATCGGGGTCATATCCTACCGTAACCGACAGTTGATGTTCGGTGATTTCCGCTTTGGTAAACTCCTCTACCTTGTCGGCCGAGGGCACTTTCACCAATATCTTGGTGGCGTAGCTTTTGGCTTTTTCGGCTTCGCCCGGCCCTTTGAAGATACGGTCGTAGCGGTCTTTTTTTATCGTTGCTTCGAGAGTGTTTTTATGTCCGTCAACAACTATAGCCTCGAAGACGTCTTCCTTGAATATCTCGCAAAAGTCCGACCAGACGAGTTCTTTCACAGGCTTCGAATCGTGAAACTGATACATGATAATCAGTGGAATAAAAATCAGGGCATAGAGCCACCAAAGGCTTCCGCCCGAACGTTTACCGCCGCCCTTGTCCTGTTGGTCGGGATTGTTGGGTGCAGGCGGTCTTGAGGGCGTTTGATTAGACCCTGACTGCGAAGACGACATGTTTATACAGTTTTTATCTATACTCATTCTAATAAAAATATCTTGTAAATAGTGGTGCAAAGATAGCGAATTTAATTGACAATTGAGAATTGACAATTGAGAATTGACTCCATAAAGGATTTAAACAAGGGGTGAATCCGTCAATGCAAAAAACATCAATAAAGATTTGTATGATTCAAAATAAAATGCTTATCTTTGCGGTCTAACTGAAACAAATAATATGCCGGTAGGAGCTATCTCATATTTTAGATTGGTTTTCAAGCCTGTTGAAAACTTTAGCAGCCAAAGCATGGCCGTCAGGTTAGCATTGGCCGACTGCCCTGTATTACTGGAGAGAGACGAGCAGAGGTATATACAATATGTATTCGCGCGCGTATATAATCGAAAAATTTCTTTCCACAAGCATACCGCTGTCATTAATTTCTTTGGTAAGGACGACCTGTGTTCGCCCATCGTCGCGTGTCGCACATCCGACATTGCGAGGCGTTGTTTCTTCATTGCGTGTCGCACATTCGTCAGAACATTGCCAATTGTCCTGCGGCAGCCTTTCGAAGCATCTTCAAAACCTTCCCCCGACCTGCGGCGACCTTTCGAAGCACCTTCAAAACCTTCCCCCGACCTGCGGCAGCCTTTCGAAGCATCTTCAAAAACCTTCCCCCGACCCGCGGCGACCTTTCGAAGCATCTATATTAATATTTCTTACATATAAATTATTTACACTATGAGCGAGATTAAAACTATTATTTTTCATGCCCAGCGCAACGAAGCGCATTTAGAGTTTCTTACAACCTTTCGCACGCGATTGGATGACTACCCCGAAGTCAAGCAATTAGTGGTGGAGGCTCTACTCACCAAGTTCGATGCAGACCTCGAACGCGAAAGAGCGCTTGTCGATATTGAGCGCAAAAGCCCCTTAACCGCGCTTATCGCCGGGGCCGACCGCCGCACGGACAACGCCATTACGGCCATCAGTGGCGTTGTAAATGTCAATCTGCACCACTTCAACCCCGCGAACGTCGCCGCCGCAAAGCTGATCTACGACCGGCTGCGTTCATTCGGCAACATTCGGGATAAACCCTACGAGGAAGAAACTGTTGCGGTGCGGATACTTGTGGGCGACCTCTACGTCAAGTTCAAGGATGAAATCGCCCTGCTCAGTCTCACCCCCTGGGTAAACGAACTCGAAGCCGCCAATCAACTCTTCGCCCAACTCCTGGAAGACCGCAACAGCGAGCTGGCGGCGCGTCCGCAGGAAAACATCATCGACGTACACCGCGACACCGAAGCCGACTACCACAAGATGATCACCGTCTTCGAGGCCGACATCAACGTCAACGGCGACGCCAAATGCGGCGAGTTTGTCCGCAAGCTCAACGAGCAGATAAAGTACTTCAACGAGCACGCCCATCATCCCCCTGTAAAGAAAGACATCAAGCACGCCGACGCTGCTCCGGTAGAAGTTCAGACCTACACCGGCGTCGAAATCACCCCCTTACCCGAAGTATTCTTCGTCGAAGAAGGCCAACCGACCAAAAAACTCCGCTTTACGGTCGATTACGACCTTACCTACAAGGATAACGTCAACGCGGGCGACGCCGAGATAATCATCCACGGCAAAGGCGCCTACAAAGGCAAGAAGACCGTTACCTTCAACATCGCCCGCACGGTATGACCCGCCACCACTGAATTTCTACTCTAAAGAATTGACAATCGACCATAATTCAACTTATTAATTTTTATATTTATGAAGACTACATTTTCAAGACAAGCATTAGCGGCGATATTCGCCCTTACATCAATGGCCCTGCAAGCGTAGCCGGCATTGAACAGCACATTTAAAGATGCTCAAGGCATCGCCTACGTGGTAACCAAAGCAACCACACCCTACGAAGCCCGGGTACTCGGCGGCCTTGGCAATCCGAACAATACGGTGCAGGTAAACAATCCTGTGATACCCGCAACAGTGTCGAATAATGGCTATAACTTCGCTGTGGCGGGGATACAGTCATCGGCATTTACCAGCAGCACACCTTACGGAACACTTACCATTCAGTGCAGCGGCATCATCGGCCCCAGCGCGTTTAGCGGCTGTACCGGTCTTACCGGTACACTCACCATCCCGT
>JAITPL010000018.1 GCA_031289445.1 Tannerella sp. | reverse complement strand
ATAAAAACAATATTGTATTTATCGAAGAGGTTGGCAGTTGCGAAGGCCGCATTGTCACAGAGATATGTCTGAGGCGTATTGACCTGAAAAACGTAGGCGTTAGTCAGCACTTCATCGTTTTTTGCGGTGATGGGTATAACATATTTCTTCTTGTGCTTGAGGGCAAAGTCGGCTATCAGTCTTATCTGTTCGTTGGAGACGCCTCCGATTATCAGACTGACGCTTTCGAGTACGTCACTTTGCTCGTTGAGTATTTTCTGCAATTCTTCCTTGCGGTCGCCGATATCAAAGACGAACAGTTCGGTTGTGTAGCCTAAGCGGGTCAGGCTATCGCCGGCAAGCAGCATACCTTCGTAATATTCAACGAAACGCGCTCCTCCTGCTACGGCCTTCGGATTGGCGGCATTGTAGGGCAGAAGCAGGGCTATTCTGGCGGCATTCACAGGCTTGGCAACCGTCATGGCGTCGAGCATGGAGTTCACCTCGGAGGCGTCAGGCTCGGCTTCCCTGTTTATATCGCCTTCGTTGATTCTTAACGGAATGCGTATTGTCATACCTTTGCGCAGACCGCCTGCAAGTTCGGGATTGAGCTTGAGCAGTTCCTCTTCGGTCGTCTTGAATTTCCTGCACAGATTATAGAGGGTCTCCTTTTCAAAAACAGTATAATAAACCTCCCTGGTCCCTTTCTTGGTCTCGACTATCTCGATTGTCTGCTTGGGCTTGACATTCGAGGGGATGCGAATAATTTTGCCCGCGGCAAAGCTGAGGTTCGACAGCCCGGGATTGGCTTCGATGATACTCTCGCCGCTTACGCCATACTGTTTCGACACTCCATAGAGCGTTTCTTTGGCCTGAATGGTATGGAACAGATATACGCCTTCGACCTCGGCCTTGACCTCGGCCTTTTTCTGCGGAATCCGCAGCTGCGAGCCTGCCTTGATGGCTTCTTCGCTGTTGATGTTAAGCCGGTAGATGTCCTCGACCTTCACGTCGTACATCTTGGCGATTGAATAGACCGTCTGCCCGCGTTCGACGGTATGATAGAAAACCTCCTCGTCTTGAGCGAAGAGACTTGTTGCCGTCATTAAAGAGGCTGTAAGTATGGCGAAAAATAAGAATTTACTCATATCTTTGTGAATTACGATTATAATAACAGCGCAAAGTTAGAAATAATTTTTGAATATTTAGTATCTTTGCCCCTTCTTATGATAGAAAGAAAGATGGAAAAAATTGTATATATTATAGTTTTGGCGCTGACGGTATGTGTGGCAACTGCGCAGGAATATACTGTGTCGGGGGGACTTGGCGAGCCTTTGCTGGCTGTCGATAACACTAACTACCGCATCAAAATCTTTTTGGTTTGGGGTATGGAAAACGTGAAGGTAAGCTATATCTCGGCTTCGACGGCGCATAAGTGGTATCGCTACAGGACGAAAGTTGACGCGCTGAATCCCGAAGCGGTTGCCTCGGTGCAGAACGGCACAAGCTCGTACATCACAGGCGTAGAGGACGAATACGGCTATTATGTCGATGAGAACGGCAATATGCGGTATTACGTCTTTATCATCGACTACAGCAAGCTGGCGGCGGTGATAAACAGCATTGAAGTCGCTTCCGACGTTGACCCCTGCGTCGCTATCCGCTTAACCGGAGACGCCGATATTAAGGATATTAACTACTACACTCCGGGAGGAGCGCTGATGAAAGTGGCGAGGGAGTTTCAGGTCAGCTATCAGACGCAAAAATGGAACGAGACCTTAAAGCAATTTTCAAGTGATACATATTCCGAAACTTTCAGTGGCAATCCCTTTGCAAGGTCGTTTACGACGCCGCCGCTGACAGATACGGAAATACGCTTGCAGGGCGATGAATTTGCCCGTCATTTCGGCGTCGAGCAGTCGGCTGTGACCGATTTGTACGAGGCTAAAGCGCTTGAAATTCATGCCGACACGACGGTTGTATCTACAGGCTCGGGCAACGTTACCGGCGGCTCCGAAAGCGAGTTTTCAGCGCCTGCCCTTATCCTGTTCAAGGCTTACGGCAACACGCCTGTAGCTTCGCGTTTTCTGTGGCAGATATTTCGCGAAGAAGAGCCTGACAAGCCGCTGATACACTCTTCGACCGAGGAGGTGGAATATACATTCGACCGTACAGGCACATTCATTGCGAAGCTCGAAGTCAGCGACCGCAGCGGCAGTTGCTTGAATGACGAACATCAGTTTCAGATTTCCATTACCGAGACGGTGATGGAGATACCCAATGCGTTCTCGCCCGGTACGACGCCCGGAGTGAACGACGTCTTCCGCGTCAAATACAAGTCGGTAGTTGATTTTCATGGCCGCATCTACAACCGCTGGGGCAACGAGCTGTTCAGCTGGAGCAATCCCGCCGACGGCTGGGACGGCAAGTATCGCGGCTCTTATGTGCCCGCAGGCGCTTATTATTATCTGATAGAATATACCGGAACGGACGGCAAAACGCGAGTGCGCAAGGGCGACGTCAATGTCTTCCGCTCAAAAAGTATTAACCTCGAAAAAACAAATCCCGAATGAAAAAAATTATACTTAAAGCCGGAACTGCAGGAATTGCAGGAGTTATAGGTCTGACCGCCTGCCTGATGACAGGGCACAGAGATTCTACGGCAGTAGTCGAAGAAACGCCGGTAGTAGCTTCTTTTACCAACTCGCCGGGCGTGCCGCCGTCAATCACTTTCTGCGACAGGAGCATCGACCTCACGCGCTACAACTCGTATGAGGGCATGGACCGCGAACTGTGCGGCTTCACGTATTTTCATTCTACAACGATGTTGCTGATAAAGCGTGCTAACCGTCATTTTCCTGTAATAGAGCCTATCCTGCGGGCTAACGGCATTCCCGACGATTTCAAATATCTGGCGGTGATTGAGAGCAATCTTGAGCCGACGGCAGTCTCGCCGGCGCGGGCAGTAGGGGTATGGCAACTGCTCGAAAGTACGGCTAAGCAGTACGGTCTGCGGATTACGCCTACGGTTGACGAGCGGCGCAATGTGGCCAAGTCAACCCAAGCGGCTTGTAAATACCTGAACGAGGCATATCGCAAATACGGAGACTGGACTACGGTAGCTTCTTCTTATAATGCGGGAATGGGGCGCATCACGACACAGCTGGAGAAGCAGGGCGTCGAATCCGCGCTCGACCTCTATCTTCTGGAAGAGACAACCCGCTATCCCTATCGTATCTTTGCGGCCAAACTTATCTTTGAAAATCCCTACAAATACGGTTTTATCATACATGCGGAGAATCTCTACAAGCCTTTTGAATATCAGGAGCACACGGTCAACAGCGATATTCCCGACCTGGCTGCGTTCGCACAGGAAAACGGCGTAACTTACAATGACTTGAAAATATTCAACCCCTGGCTTCGCGACGCTAAACTGGTTACCGACGGAGCAAGCTACACTATCCTTATCCCGAAAACCAATCAAATGAAGTACGACGGCTCTACTCGCTACGTGCATGACAAGCGCTGGACAGTTCAATAAACTAATTATTAATGATTAATTATTAGTGATTAGTGATTACGCTATCCGGGCAACTCAATAAGACAACATTAAGATGAAAGAAAACGAATTAAATAAACACGGATATGTAAGCGTGCTGGGGGCGCGGGTGCATAATCTCAAAAATATTGACGTAGATATACCCCGCAATAAACTTACCGTCATCACCGGCATGAGCGGCAGCGGCAAGTCGTCGCTCGCTTTCGATACCATCTTCGCCGAGGGTCA
>JAITPL010000154.1 GCA_031289445.1 Tannerella sp. | reverse complement strand
GGCAACCGTTTATGACAAGGGTTGACAAACCGGCGGATATAAAAATCGGCGGTCTGCCTCTGTTGCTGAGTCTGTTGACTTCGGGTCAAATCACCAAAGTGCGCTATATACCGAACTCGCTGGGATTGGAGGATAACGCCGAAATTGCAGGTGCGCTTGCAGAGTTTGTAACAAGCGGAGTAATCGAACTGGTGCAGCCGAACGATCCTATCTTCCCCAACGAAGTGTTTATCGAGCCTCAATTCTTTATCAAAGGCCAGCCGGTAGATAACAACTGGGAAATGACGAACTTCTATTCGGGTGACTACTTCCCGCGTGGCGGCCTGACCGACTGCGGCAAGTTTAATTCGGATAACGAAACCGTGAACGGCGACCCGGTAAATCTTCAGCTGAACCAACTGATTCAAAGCGACGGCAAAAACATTTACAAGTGCGTCATAAAGATGCGCAGCGCCTCGTTCTGCATGAATCTGCCGAAAGAATACCGCTATGACAACCAGCTGTACAAAAGGCTGCGTTTCAAAATGTTCTGCGGCACGGCAAGCGCCGACATGGCAGGCAATAACGCTGCTTTCCTCCAACCGTGGATACGCCCGATGAACTACATGTGGAACTTCGGCAATAACAGTGTCTATGGCCAACAGAACTGGGATGTTACATGTACATCCATTTCGCCTGCCGACATACGCAACAAGTGGACGGAATATACCATAGATATGACGGCCAACGACGGCGCACCGACCTCAAACCGCCGTAACCGTGCTATAGTATTTAACATAGGCCACGAGCCTTCACCGGCATTTACATACGAAGCAGCGAAGGAAGTAGTGCTGTATGTAGCAGATATTAGATTCACGAAAGACTAAACTTGCCATCAGTTTTTTTTAAGAGAGAGATTATCCGGCGGAAATGCTGGGTAATCTCTTTTTTTTGGGGAATTACATACTTCCTATTTCGTTGAGTTGTTTTCGTTCCGTAATCAGCGCTTCTACCGCTTCCGCGACGCCGACGGCAGTTATTTCATGTCCGTCGGGGAGATAAAGCGAAATATCCCGCGGACTGCGACAGACTATCCTAACATCCGACTCGGCAACCGATACCGGACGGAAACCGTTTCGGATAAGCGCGTTACCTACCCAGTAAGAAGTATTGAAATCGCCTTCTACAGCTATAGGATTTGCGAGTAGGACGGAGGTAAGTTTACCGGTAGAGGGGTCGAATTTGATTCCCTCGCGGTCGAAGAATAGTTCGAAATCGCCGTTGAGAATAATATCTTCCGGCGCTCCTACCGTCAATGGACGCCGAGGGTCAAGCAACCAGAGACAATCGCTCATCTGCAAGGCGAGGTCGAGGTCGTGCGTCGAAAGCAGAACAGCCTTGTTCTGTCCGGCGGCCAAGCGATGCAGTAGCGAGATTGTCTCAATGCGGCTTGTAACGTCAAGATAAGCCGTTGGCTCGTCCAGAAGAATCACCGGACATTCCTGCGCAAGTACTTTGGCTATCATCACCTTTTGCCTTTCGCCGTCCGACAGTTCAGATACGTAGCAGTCGGCTTTACTGTTCATCCCAACCGCTTCAATAGCCTCATCAACTATCCGGCGGTCAGCCGTCGTAAGCCGTCCGAAAAAGCCGGTGTAGGGATGGCGTCCGAGCGCGACTAACTCGGCAACGGTTATTCCTCCGGCATTAGTCTTCTCCGTCAGCACTACTCCAATGATGCGCGACAGTTCGCCCTGCGAATATTCCTTTAGATGACGTCCATTGATGAGTATCTCGCCGCCAAGTGCAGGTTGGAAGCCGCAGACGGTACGCAGCAGAGTTGACTTGCCCGCGCCGTTAAGTCCGAGCAGCGAGGTCAGGCGACCGGCAAACAGTTGCGCATCAATAGCTTCGTGAACTACGGAGCGCGGATACCCGATTTTCAGGTTTGATATTTCTATGACCGGATTCATGACCTGTTAGTTATTAAAATAATGAATATTCTTGCGGTTGACAATCACGTAGATAATCACAGGCGCTCCTACAATCGGGGTGATGGCGTTGAGCGGCAGGATACTGTCGGAGCCGGGAAAGACGGTGAGCAGATTGCACAGCAGAGCAACTGCAGCGCCCGCAATGATGGTTACAGGCAGCAACAGATTGTGGTTAGATGAGCCGAGCATCAGTCTGGCGATATGAGGCACAGCAAGACCGATAAAAGACACCGGCCCGCAAAAGGCTGTTACCGTGGCTGTTAGCAAGCCTGTGCAAAACAGTATGATAATCCGCGTCCGCCTGACCTTGACCCCAAGATTGCTTGCATACATCTCGCCCAGAAGCAGGGCATTAAGCGGTTTTATAAGCATAACGGATATAAAAAGTCCTATCGAGGAGGCTATAATAAAGAACGGCATCCTATCGACCGAAACGCCCGAAAAATTTCCAAGTCCCCACATCACATAAGCGCGTACCCTGTCGGCTGCGGAATAGAAGTTGAGGATCGAAATTACCGAAGAGGCGAGGAATCCTATCATAATACCTATTATAAGAAGCATGACCGGACTGCTCACTTTAGTGGAAAAGTAAATGATGACGCCCAATATCAGACATGCGCCGACAAAGGCCGAGATAATAATCGCCATAGAGCCGCTAAGCGAGTAGGCCGAGAAGATAACGAAGGAGTTTCCTAAAAGCAGCATCATAATCGCCACGCCAAGGTTAGCTCCGTCGCTTATGCCAAGTATGGAAGGGCCGGCCAGGGGGTTGCGAAAAAGTGTCTGTAGCAACAGGCCGCTAACTGCAAGCGAAGAGCCTGCAAACAGTGCAGTAACCGCCTGTGGCAGACGCGACAGCATGACAATATGTTGCCATGCGGCATTACTGCCATCGCCGCCGCCAAGTATGCTCATTACCGCCGTCAAGGGTATGGATACCGCCCCATATATCAGGTTGGTCGCAAACAGGACAACCAACAGCAAGCCTGCCAAAGAAAAGAAAACCGTTTTATTGCGAATCATTTTCAGTAAATCTTATATCCATTTCCAAAAACAGTCGATAGCCATATCCCGAAAAACCTGTCATATACTTGATAAACAGAATTATCCATAAATACAAGTTCCTTTTCAATCAGTTGTTTTACGGCTGATTGAACTGAAGATGGAGATTTTAATCCGTATTTGTTCACAAACTCGATAGAGGATATGTTGGAAGCCTTTCTTGCCTTGGAAATAGCATACAAAACCTCCTTCTGGCGTTGAGACAGAAGTACGAGAGTATCCTGATAGATGGTCTCGAACGACTTTATTTTTCTGTCGAGGGCTATTTGCAACATCTCGGCAGTACATTCTTCTTCTTTGTCAAGCAGCGAATACAACTCGTTAAAAATTGATTGGATATAAAATGTATGACCTTCGAAGGCCTCATACACCATTCCGGCAATCTCGCTTGATATTTTCTTTTGATGCTGTAGAAAATGATTGAGCACAAACTTGACATAGACCTCTTTGTCTATACAGGTCAGCGTGAGAACTGAAACGCTCTGGTAGAACGGTCGCGACGCCGAAAAAAAGATGTTGCGCAAAAGGTGATGCTGGCTTCCGGCGAACAGAAACGTACAGTTGCTCGCCTTTTGAACGTGTGTTCGCAGTATTGCTTCCACGTTATTTTGCGGATATTTGGCTATCTGTTGAAACTCGTCTATGGCGACAATGCACGGTTTATCGGCATTTTGAAGATATTTAAATATCTCTTCAATAGAATATTCCGGTGATTTAATCTCGCCTACTCCGATATCAAACACCGGTTGCCCGCTCTGTTCATCCAAACGAAACGCAGGACGCAAAGAGGTAATCACCGAGAAAAAGCCATCCAATACATTTTTCCCCTTAGGCTTCAGTTTGTCAAAAATTGACTTGCCCAGCATATAGACAAACTCTTGGAGGTTGGCAGTTGCATAGATGTCGATATAGAACAGATAACAGTTCCTGTTCAGCGCTTTTTGGTAAAAACAATGCTCAATCAGCCCTGTTTTACCCATCCTGCGAGGCGACATAAGCAACATGTTGTTGCCATTTGTCAGCTTACGGATAATCTCGTCGGTTTCCGTTTTGCGGTCGCAGAAATACTCCGGCGAGACATACGTTTGAATTAAAAAAGGATTTCTCTCCATAGTCATTTTTTCGGCAAAGGTAATTATTTTTTTTCAATAATCACAATCTCAATTATTTTTTTTCAATAACTTCTAACAGAACAACTAACAGCAAGCCCGCCAAAGAGAAGAAAACCGTTTTATTGCGAATCATTTCAGTAAATCTTATATCCATTTCCGAAAACAGTTGATAGCCATATCTCGAAAAACCTGTCATAGACAGCGAAACCGGCTTCGTCGCGGGTAACAAACTCTTTTACCAATAATCCGTTGAGAGCGGCCTGCACCGAACTGGCCGATACCAGATTGTGGCGCTTCACGAAACCCGACGACGTTGGCGCCGCCACTCTGTGGTCTTTAGCTATGGCTATCAGCAGTTTACCTTGTTTGTCGGGCAGGCGGAACATATTTTCCGAATAGGTGTATTTGTTGGAATCTACAACGAATTTCACAGCATCATTCACCATTTCGAGCGTACAGAGAGCGCCGGTCGGGGTTTCACTGAATAGTACATTGAGCGTCTTTTGTATGTACCACGTGATACCCTCGAAGATGTCGTACACTCGCTCAACCGCTTCGACGCTTATATCCTTCTCGCCTGCCCTGAAATGCTTCCGTGCAAATTCAACGTATTTTAGGCGGTCTATCGCTTCAAGATTTATCATCGACGTGCTGGCAAAGAAAGGCCGTGCCGCCGAAACAAACATCTCGCCCATCAAATGCCTCTGGCTGCCTGCGAAAATAAAGCGGGTAAGCGGACAGCGCTGAACGTAGGTGCGAAGCAGAGCTTCAATATTTTTTTCCGGATAATTCGTTATCTGCTGAAACTCGTCTATAGCCACGATACAAGGCCTCGACGCTTTTTTGAGATAGTGGAATATCTCGTCGAGCGAGGTTTCCGGCCGTTTGATGTCGCCTATTCCGAGAGAAAATGAAGGCATACCGTTTTCGTCGAAAGACATTTCCGGTCGAAGCGATTTGATAGCGCCCAGAAATACTTCGAGCGTCTTGCGATTCGACGATTTCAAACCGTCGAAGATGCTTTTGCTCAGAAGGAAAACGAAATCATTCAGCGACTTTGTGGCGTAGATATCCACAAAAAACGTATGGTATCCTTTCTGTATTGCCTTGTTGTTAAAGCAATGATGTATCAGTCCGGTCTTACCCATACGCCGGGTAGAAATCAACGTAACGTTGTTACCGTTTTCGAGGTAACGTATCACTTGTTCGCTCTCGTCTTTACGGTCACAGAAGTATTTTGCTCCTATGTAACCGCCTGTAATAAAGGGATTTACAATCTTAATCATAAATTATTGTTTTATAATTACCATAAAATAATAATGCAAAGATAATAATTTTTTTCGATAACAGGGAACTTACCGGAGATGATATGAGGGTGAGGGGAGTTCTAAATTCGTGTGAGATATTGGTGAAAAAGACGAGTTTGGCATGTGTGGCTTCTTCCAATGGCTTGGAAAGGAGAATCAGCCGGTCCTCTTTTGTTGGTTGATGTCATCGTTTCGTTTTTTCAATCCTGTACAAAATCCCTCCTGCAATACTTTTCCGTCTTTACTATCTTATAAATCAGGCAGATAAAAATCAAAGGGTTTGTTCCTGTCCTTCACAGTCAGTTCTCCGTTAACAACATCAAGTTCGGCTACCTGAATAGAAGAACGCCTCAATTCGTAAGGGATATTCCCTATTTCGTTCATACTGTCTTTGCCATGTTCTTCACGTCCGGGATGGGTGAAATAGAAAATATATGCCTTGTCTCCCAACACTACCACATCGCCGTGCGAGCCGCTGGGCTTGTCGTCCCTGCGCGT
>JAITPL010000109.1 GCA_031289445.1 Tannerella sp. | reverse complement strand
GCAATCAACGCTGTCTTGACCTGATCCGAATGGAGTTCCGTTGTCAACTCCTTTTTGCGCTTTCGCGCCGGCGGCTGTCATGATACATGCAACCATCAGTAAAATCTTGATATTCATATATTTAATGTTTAAGTTGTTGTCAAAATCATTTAATATCTCTCTTTTAGTTGATTTTTCTCTTAAAGAACCATACTTCGTTGAAGGTGTAACTCAGCGTAAATCGCAGATAATCTTCGTTTACCATTGATTTATACGCCGGTTGTATCTTCGTGTAGTCAAACGAGACGTTCACAAACGAACGGCTGCTGCTGATTGGAAATCCTACTCCCACGGTGGCGCTTAGCTCCTTGTATCCGCTGCCGTTAGTCTTGACGTAAGAGTTGGCGTAGCTCAATCCTGCGCGGTATCTCAAGCGGTTCAGATAGGGGCGCGAGTAAAGGTTGGGTATCCACTCGCCGCCGGTTGCTATCTTCAAGCGGTTACTGAACTCGTTGTTTCGACTTTCAAACGCGACCTTGCTCCATTGCTGAAACGATATGTCGGCTACTACGATGAACTTGCTGTTCTTCTCGTAGGATACTCCAAAACCGTAACTTAGCGGAATGTCGTACGACAGTCCCTTGAGGGTATCGGTAACTATTTCCGAGCTTGAAATCATCTGATAGGACTCGTTATTCAGGTTTGTTTTCGGCGAATAGGTAAGCCCGAAAGTCAGGTTGTCGGTCTTGCTCAGGGGATGCGAGTATTGCAGTCCGAAATCCATTGCGGCATCCTTTACCTTGAAGTCGCTCGTCTTGCTTACATACGTCGAACTTTGCGATGAATAAACGCTTACGGCATTGTGAGAAATATCTCCGAACAAATATTTCAAGTTAGCTCCAAATGAAAGACGCTTCTTCCATATACTTATAGACAGACCTGCGTACAGTTGGTTTAATCCGCCCTGTCCTTCGAATGATTCCGTATAGGTCAGTCCGTTAGATGTTTTGATCTGCCCGAACTTGTAGCCTACATGCGAGTAAGGCAGCAGTCCGATGCTCATAGCCACACTCTTGTGCAAGGGGAATTGCATGGCCATGTACTCTACGTTACCGTTAACGTCGCTTTGGCTGCTTGTTCCGTCTTTGTACCACGACATCTGCGCCGAGGCGCCGAAGTCGAACAGGAAGGTCATCGAATCTATGCTTGAATAGGAAGCCGGATTCATCGGATTGATCTGTTGCGATGAGCGCAATCCTATACCCACGCCTCCCATGGAGCGACCGGCTCCAAACGAGTTGTTTGCCAGCTCGCCGTACCCGTATCGGGTGTAGGGCGAATTGGTACTGTTCTGGGCAGTCAAACTACTGACTGTCAGCGCCATGATTCCCGACGCAATTATCAGATTAATTCTATTTTGCATTATATTCTAATATTCTATTTAAACCAATTAAAACCAGATTTGCGTCTGCAAAGATGAGGTTTTTTATCCGTTTTTCAAAATAAAACGAATTTCCGCCTGTTAAAAAAACAAAAACATCTCCATATTTCGCTTTAAACAGGTCTATATATCCGTCCATCTCGAACACTATACCGTTGATCACGCCTGACAGTATCGCTGTCTCCGTATCAAATCCCACGAGCGGAACGCTTTCGCTCTCGGCCATCAATGGCAGGCGCTTGGTGAACTGATTGAGCGCCCGAAAACGCATCGTCATGCCGGGCGAGATATTGCCTCCGACGTAAACGCCCTGCTGCTCAACCAACTCGTAGGTTATCGCCGTGCCTGCGTCGATGACGAGAATGTTCTCGCCGGGTCGCAGATAACTGGCGCCAACCGCTGCCGCAAGCCTGTCCCTGCCAAGTGTAGCGCGGCTTTTGTAGGCGACCTGCAAGGGAACGCAGGTCTTGTCGTCAAACCACACAAACTGTGGCAGCTTCACGCGCAGCATTTCAAGGAGCTTGTCGCTCGTGTCGCCAACCGACGACATTATCCCTTTGTCGAGCCTGAACCGGCAGCATAAATCTTGCATCCACTGTACGTCGTCCGCTTCCGTAACGATGACTTTCTCTATCTTGTCGCCGTCGAACAAAGCCGCTTTCAGCTTCGTGTTACCCTGATCTATGACTAAATTCACTCTACTTTTTCAGTTTTGTACGCTGCAAAGATACAAAAAAATTACTAACTGCAAAATTTGAATGATATAATAAGCGAATTATATGAAATTTCTACTGATAACGTAGGCTTCACTCCAGCAGGCTTGGAGGTTGAAACCGCCTGTAAGTGCATCAATATCAAGTATTTCGCCTGCCAAATAAAGTTTGGGGACAAGTTTTGATTCCATTGTTTTGAAGTCAACTTCCTTTAAATCAACGCCTCCGGCAGTAACAAACTCTTCCTTGTGAGGATTTTTCCCTGTTATCTTCAGTTCCGTATTTGTCAGAAGATTTGCGATTTTGGTGAAGTCGCTCTTGCCGCAATCGGCCCAGGTTTTTTCCGCAATTCCTGCTTCCTGCACTAAATTGTTCCAAAATTTATTTGTAACTTGATGAATATTAGACGAATATATTGATTTCTTGGGATTTTCGCATTTATGCCCGGTCAAAATATCTGAAGCCTCCTCGAAGCTCGCTGAGATAAAGTTGACTTTCAAATCGAAACGATAGTTCAGTTCGTGCATTTTTCTTGCTCCGAAAGATGAAATTTTCAAAACCGCAGGGCCGCTGATGCCTTGATGTGTAACAAGCAAAATGCCTGACTGTTTGATTTTTGAGTCCGACAATGTCAATTCTGCTTCGGGAAATGTTGTTCCGGCAAGATTTTGAAGTATCCTGTTTCTGCAATTCATCGTGAACAGGCTCGGTACCGGAGGTATAACCGTATGTCCCAGATTCTCAATTATTTGCCACATCTTTGGGGAGCTTCCGGTCGTTATCGCCAACGAATCCGCCTCATAAGTACGGTCTTTAACGGAAACGGTGAACTTGTCGCTATCATGCTTGACGTCAATCACTTCGCTGCAATATTGAACGTTGACGCCG
Source organism: Tannerella sp. (assembly GCA_031289445.1). Taxonomy (GTDB): domain Bacteria; phylum Bacteroidota; class Bacteroidia; order Bacteroidales; family Tannerellaceae; genus Tannerella. The sequence continues at coordinate 1,346 of JAITPL010000109.1, read as the reverse complement.
TTCTTTTTTGCTTCGTTCAACAGCAGGTCAATGATTGTCTGCGATGAGTTGGAACCCGGAAAAACGCAGTCGTCATCATAAGTTTTCAGCTCAATGCCTTTAGTTTCAAACCAGTCGAAAGTATCGGCAGGCTGGAAGCGGGAAAAAACGCTTCGCAGTTCCTTTTCGCCGCGCGGATAGTTTTTCACGAGTTCGGACGTCGAGAATGTAGCATGAGTGAGGTTGCAGCGTCCGCCGCCCGACATTTTAACTTTGAGCAGCGGTTGTGTAGCCGTTTCCAGAATCGAAGTTTTCCAGTGCTCCGATTTTATGTTTGCCGCAAGGAAAAATCCCGCCGCTCCGCCTCCGATAATGATCAGTTTTTTTGACATAAGTTATTGATGAGCTGCCGGAGTGTTTCGCCAGGCTGTTGCGTTTTCATAAAGGTCTCGCCGATAAGAAAACCTCTGAAACCGGCCTCGCGAAGTCGCTTGATTACGGCTATGCCGGCTATGCCGCTCTCGGACACAAGCAGGGGCGAATTGCCGTTATTGCCGACTGCCTGACGCATCTTTTCTATCAAGCGAAAAGAGTTCTCCACATCGGTCTCAAACGTGCCGAGATTGCGGTTGTTAACTCCCAACATATCTATGTTTTCGTCGAGGTAGGAGAGTTCGGCCTCGCAATGGGTTTCGAGCAAGACCTCCATTTCGAGAGTATGCGCTATCTCTGCCAACTTGCGACACTCGTCGCGCTTCAAGACGGAAGCAATCAGCAGTACCGCGTCTGCGCCCATCACCCGCGCCTGAAAAAGCTGAAATTCGTCAATGATAAAATCTTTGCGTAGCAGGGGAATATGTGCCAGTGCGCGAGCTGTCCGCAAATCGCTGAACGAGCCGCCGAAGAAATCGCCATCGGTCAGGATAGAACAGGCCGACGCTCCACCCGCCTCGTAAGCCGGAATCACGTCCTCGACCTTTGCGTCAGGATGCAGCCAGCCTTTGGAAGGCGACCGCCGCTTAAATTCGGCAATAACGCCCGAAGCCGACGCAGCCAGCGCTCCCCGCATCGAACGCACAGGACGCGCCATCTGCGTCGCACCCATCGTAAGCATCGCATCCAACGGAATTGCCTGCTTCTGAGCAATAACCTCACGCCGTTTCTTGGCGACTATAGTTTCTAAAATATCTTTCATCTTATCCGTTTTTTACTCATGTAACTTCAACTCTCATGTCCCCATCCCCCTTGGGGGGCTTGGGGGCGTTCATGTCCTCATCCCCCTTGGGGGCTTGGGCTTGGGGGCTTGGGGGCTTGGTAGCACAATCAGCTGTTTATCTCTATAAACCTCTTCAAAGCATTCAGCGCTT
>JAITPL010000101.1 GCA_031289445.1 Tannerella sp. | reverse complement strand
AGTTAAGATGAAGAAAAATAATACGGCGCAAAGGCTGACATCGCTTTTGAAAGAAAGGATTTTGATACTCGACGGCGCTATGGGAACGATGATTCAGCGTCATCGGCTTACGGAGGAGGATTATTGCGGAGAACGCTTTGCCGATGCAGGTTTTCAGTTGAAAGGCAACAACGATGTTCTGAATATAACTCAGCCGGAGATTATTAAGGATATATGCAGACAGTATTTGGAGGCGAGCGTGGATATTTTCACTACCAACACTCTGAATGCCAACTCCATATCAATGGAAGAATACGGCATGAAAAATTATGTTCGCGAGATGAATATAGCGGCCGGGCGGCTTTCGCGCGAGGTGGCCGATACTTTCATGTCGGAACATCCCGAAAGGCAAGTATTCATCGCAGGCTCGGTAGGGCCTACCAACAAGACCGCTTCCATGAGTCCCGACGTCAACGACCCCGCTTTTCGAGCTGTAACTTATCGGAATCTGTACGATGCCTATTATGAGCAGATTGATGCGCTGACAGAAGGTGGCGTGGACGCTGTTTTGATTGAAACCTCGCTGGATACATTGAACGTCAAAGCCGCTCTGGAAGCAGCCGTTCAGGTGGCGGAAGACAGAGGCGCGGAAACGCCGCTGATGTTGTCGTTGACGCTTGCGGGCAAGGGCGGGCGCACGTTTTCAGGTCAGACCCTGTCGGCATTTCTCGCTTCGGTACAACATGCGCCACTGTTAAGCGTAGGTTTGAACTGTTCGTTCGGAGCTGCCGATATGAAGCCTTACCTCAAGGAACTTGCCGACATTGCGCCTTGTTTTATCAGCGCCTATCCCAATGCCGGTCTGCCCAATCAGTTGGGTCAGTATGACGAGACGCCCGAAACGATGGCCGCGCAGATAAAGACTTTCATAGATGAGGGATTGGTAAATATCATCGGCGGCTGTTGCGGTACGACGCCCGAACATATCGCTCAATATGCCGCACTGATTCGGGGAGCAGCTCCACATCAACCTGTTCCCAAGCCTGCAAACCTGCAACTCTCCGGACATGAACTGCTCGAAATCAAACCTGAAAACAATTTTATCAATATCGGCGAACGCTGCAATGTGGCAGGCTCGCGCAAGTTCCTGCGGCTTATCAGGGAAAAGAATTATGAAGAAGCTCTGACCGTCGCCCGAAAACAGGTCGAGGACGGAGCACAAGTCATTGATATTAATATGGATGAGGGTTTGCTCGATTCTACGCAAGAAATGCGGACTTTCCTTAATCTTATAGCCGCAGAGCCTGATATAGCGCGAGTTCCGGTGATGCTTGATTCGTCGAAGTGGGATGTGCTCGAAGAAGGGTTGCTATGCGTTCAGGGCAAGAGCATAGTCAATTCAATCAGTCTGAAAGAAGGCGAAGCGACCTTTCTGCATCATGCCCGGCGCATACGTCGTCTGGGCGCTGCGGCGGTTGTGATGGCTTTCGACGAACAGGGGCAGGCGGATACTTTCGAGCGCAAGACGGCAGTATGCGAACGCGCTTACCGCTTGCTGACCGGACAGGCCGACTTCCCGCCTCAGGATATTATTTTCGACCCAAATATACTTGCTATTGCCACCGGTATGCCTGAACATAACGGCTACGGACTTGATTTCATCCGCGCCGTCGGATGGATTAAGCAACATCTGCCTCACGCCAAAGTGAGCGGCGGTGTGAGCAATCTGTCGTTTTCGTTTCGCGGTAACGACCATGTTCGTGAAGCCATGCACGCGGTGTTTCTTTATCATGCCATTCGCGAGGGTATGGATATGGGTATCGTAAATCCTGCATCTTTAATTATTTATGATGAAATAGAGCCTGAGTTTCGCAACCTGCTCGAAGATGTGATACTTGCGCGACGTCCCGATGCTGCCGACGAACTGATTGCTTACGCAGAGAAGAATGTTGAAAAATCGTCGGATACGCCAAAGCAGTCGGATGACGCATGGCGAAGCGAAACGGTCGAATATCGCATTGAATATGCACTGCTGAAAGGGATAGGCGACTATCTCGAAGTTGATTTGCAGGAGGCTTTGCAGAAGTGCGCCCATGCCGTTGACATTATCGACGGCCCCTTGATGAAGGCCATGAACAGGGTAGGGGACTTGTTTGGCGAGGGCAAAATGTTTCTGCCGCAGGTTGTCAAGACCGCCCGCACGATGAAGAAAGCCGTCGGTATTCTGCAACCGGCCATCGAAGCCGAGAAAACGGTATCGGGAGGCGCGGCCAAAGCAGGCAAAATGGTTTTTGCGACAGTTAAGGGCGATGTACATGATATAGGCAAAAACATCTGTTCTATCGTTCTGAACTGCAATAACTACGAGGTGATAGACCTTGGCGTTATGGTGCCGGCCGAGAAGATAATAGAGACTGTGAAGGCCGAGAAACCGGATATTCTATGTCTTTCGGGATTGATTACGCCCTCGCTCGAAGAGATGACCAACGTTACCGACGAGATGCAGCGTGCAGGGCAGACTATTCCTATAATGATAGGCGGCGCTACGACTTCGCGACTGCATACTGCTCTCAAGATTGCGCCTCACTACGCGCATCCGGTCGTTCATTGCACCGACGCTTCGCAAAATCCTCTTGTAGCGGCTAAATTGCTTAATCCCGCAACCCGCGACGCTTTTATTGCCGAACTGAACGCCGATTATGAACGCCTGCGCAACATGCAGGCAAATACTGCGTCGGCAAAGACTTTACTGTCTCTGGCGGCGGCTCGCGCGAAGAGATTGCAAGTTCTTTCGGAGGCGCCTTTTGTACCTCGTCGGATGGGCGTGCATCAAATTTCTCTGCCGGTAGTAGAGCTTATTCCTTATATCAACTGGAGGTTTTTCTTTACTGCATGGTCGATGAGCGGGCGATATGCGGATATTGCAAGGCTGCACGACTGCGACGCTTGCCGCCTCGCATGGCTTAACGAACAGCCCGACACCGAGCGCGATAAGGCGGCGTTTGTTCTCTACGATGACGCCCGTAATTTATTGGATGAAATGGCTGCATCAAGTACGGCCTCTTACGAGTGTGCTTACGGTTTTTATCAGGCCTTTAGCGAGAATGATAATATCGTTGCAGGCGATGTGACAATACCTGTTTTGCGTCAGCAGTCTCCGGGCGAAGACGGTCATTGTCTCTCGCTTGCCGATTATATTCTGCCTGCTTCGGCCGGACGTTCCGACTATTTAGGGGCTTTTGCCCTGACCGTAGGCTCTTTTATTGATGGCTTGCGCAGTCGGTATGAGGCTAAGGGCGACAGTTACAGTCTGATGCTTCTACAGACCTTGACCGACCGCTTGGCCGAAGCTGCCGCCGAGTATCTGCACGAGAGGGTGCGCCGCGAGTTTTGGGGATACGCTGCCGACGAACAGCTGACTGTAGAAGAGGAATTTAAAGTTCATTACCGGGGTATTCGTCCGGCCATCGGTTATCCGTCGTTGCCAGACCAGAAAGCCATCTTCCGGCTGGCCAAACTTTTGCCGTTCGATAAGATAGGCATAACACTGACCGAGAACGGCGCAATGTTGCCGACAGCCTCGGTTGCAGGTCTGTACTTTGCGCATCCGCAATCGAAATATTTCATGACAGGCAAAATCACCGAAGAACAACTCCTCGACTATGCAGTCCGCAACGGCTCAACCCCCGACGAAGTCCGCCGCTTCCTAATAAAAAACGTAAGCTAGTGAACAGTGAACAGTGAACAGTGAGTAATGAATAGTCGTAAGCCCTTTTAATTCTTAATTCTTGATTTTTCCTGACTTCGTCAATGCGATACCCAAAATAAAAATCAGAAATACGAGATTGAACGGTATAGTTTATAATGGATTGCTTCGTGCAAAAGATTGCTTCGTGCCTCGCAATGACGGGGATAAAGATAGAAATTAGAAGATAGAAGATTGCTTCGTGCCTCGCAATGACGGTGGCGGAGAATTAATACGGCGCATCCCCGTTAGGGGATACATATCAATAGAAACGACGATTATCACCACCCTTTAATCCCCGTATGGGGATTCACAAAAAGAATAAAACAGGCAAATACATCTTCTACCCATAGAATAATGTGAAACCTCTACGAGGTTTTGGTTGGTTGGGACAAGCTCTTTTCTATTGATATGAATGCCTTACGGGCAAGCGGCGACCTTTTGAAGCATCTTCAAAACCTTCCCGCAGACCTTAGGCAGACCGTTCATGCTACTTGAACGAGTTCCCCGTGCCGTCAGCAACTCGTTCAAGTACCTCGAAAACCTTTTCCGCGACGTCAGCAAGCTATTCAAGTACCTCGAAAACCTTCCCGGTGACCTCCGGCAACCTTTTCAAGTACCTCGAAAACCTTCCCGGTGACCTCCGGCAAGCTATTCAAGTACCTTGAAAACCTTCTCCCTGACCTCCGGCAGCCTTTTCAAGTATCTTCAAAACATTCTCCCGCAAAACAGAAACAAGTACTAACCCCAACAAATCACGGCACAAAAAAAAGCAAACCCGCGAGAGTTTGCTTTTGTAGCTTCGATGTTATCGAAGTGAGAAATATCACCGTGATTATAGCGGCGATTGCACGAATAACTGCAATATGCCAACGGTAATGGCTGCTGAACCGATGATTTTCTGATAGGGCAGGATTTTTTCGACGATTCCGCCGGATGATCTTTTGAGCAGGTTGATACCCAAAATAACACCGAGAAGTAAACTGATAACCCCGCCGGACAACCAAAGAATCCAATACAAGGGAGCTATTCCGAAGTATTCGATGCCTGCAAGTGAGCTGCCGGTGCCCATAAGTCCCCAGATGAGAAGAATAATACCTGCCCAACTGAGTGCGTTGGCGAATTTTGTCCGTTTGTCCGGCGAAACAAACGACGGAGACCATACAAGTACTCCGAAAAAGATGTTCATAATTCCAAAAATCATAATTTAAAAATTTAAATAGTTAATAAATATTTCGCAAAAGTACAGCTTGTTTGAATACAATCTCTTGCCATAAGACAAGAAATGATTATCCGGCTACAATTTCTTTTCTGATTCTGCTCAACGAGGTGTCTGTAACCCCCAGAAAGGTAGCGATATTCTTCAGCGAAGCATTCTGAAAAATATCCGGTTTGTCTTTCAGCAGTCTGGCGTAACGGTCTTTGGCCTGGTCGGTAATCATCGAGATACTTCTTTCTTTCAGGGTGAAATAACCGTTTACCAGGCGACCGCGACACTGTTCCCGAAACGGCTCGACGGTGTTGAACAGTGTCTGGAAACTGTCGAAGTCCAATTGCCAGCAAATGCAATCTTTCAGCGCTTGAATGTATTCGCGGGCGGGACGTCTCTGTAAAAACGATACCCAGTCGATGACAACATCGCCTGCCGAATAAAAATTGGTTGTAATCTCGTCACCGTCGGCGTCAAAAACGTAGGAGCGGATGAATCCGCTTTCCAAAACCCAGTAATCGTTGGCCGTTTTGCCTGCATTCGCCAAAAACTCGTTCCTTTTAAACTCAACCTGTTTGAATTTCGGAATCACAGCGTCAAGTTCCGCTTGTGTTAACTGTCCTTCGTTAAGGAAGGCCTGTAAAAACTTTATGTCCATTTTATTTATTGCCTTATGTTAAACCTCCTATCTACAATAAGCATGTTGTTTCTATTGATATGAATCCCCGATGGAAAATCGTCAATTAAAAATGTCCGTTGTCCAAAATTCAATTCTCAATCCTCCATTGGTTTATTTGGTCGTTTTCGAGGATATAGAGGCGTTTGTTGTCCAGCATGCGAAACTTGTCGCCCGCGAGAGGTTCGTCGGCGAGCAGTTGGGTATGGCCTATAATCTGCGTGATGTTATTGTCGAAATGTTCATCCTCCTTTTCTTCCTGCAGTTCGTGAATATCGGCCCATAGCGGACTTCCCGCCTCGCTCCAGCCTCCGCGATGAAACGAAGCTTCGTAGAAGGCTTTCGGACTGACGCGGAAGAGGTTGTTCAGACGCTCTTCGAGAGTACTGCCGAGTTTTTGGATATCCTCCAGATGGGTATCGTACCACACTTTGACTATGCCGGCGTGGATAAAGAGGTAGTTATCGACCTGCTTGCACAGTTGAAAGAGGTCGGCGGCATCTTCGGTCAGCAGCTTGTGGAAGCGTTCGTAGTAGTGATACGAGAAGCGGCCGGCTTCGAAAGCGCGGTCATAGTAGTGCAGTTCGTGGTT
>JAITPL010000010.1 GCA_031289445.1 Tannerella sp. | reverse complement strand
GATGAGAAAGTACGGTCTTTACATGGAGAACATGCCTGAACGGATAAATCTCACGGAAAAACTGAAGCGGGAATCAGAAGGCAGTCTGGAAAAGCCTTCGGCGGAAAAAGATCGGGGTAAAAAAAAATCTACCCCCAAAGCCCGGAAAAACGGATTTGGCTTTGACGGCGGCACGCTACTGAAAGAAATACCCGGGATAGACCCGACCAAAGTAGAGGGAATCGAAGTAAAGACAATACCGGTATTTTTGAGTGCTACGGGCATGGACACGAGCAAATGGAGGAGTGCGGAAGCATTTGCCCCGTGGCTCTGTCCGGCGCCCCGTCCAAACATATCCAACAGCAAGCTCAAGGGGCACGGTCACCGGAAGACGACCAATCCTGCCACGTAGGCCCTGCGAATCGCCGCCCGTTCCCTTCACGGAAGCAAGGGACAGCCGGGGCGCTTATATCGCAAGATTTACCTCCGCAAGGGAGCGGGGGCAGCCAACAAGTGCGTAGCCCGACATCCGGCAGTCCCGCTTTATACGCTTATCAAAAAAAGGCTCGAATATGACGAATCGTTTTATGAGGAAGAAAACAAAAAACAGCAGAGAAAAGAAGAAGCACGACTTCACAAAATGGGAAAAAGTGGAATTATGCGCTTGTCAAAATGACTTCATAATCAGGCGCTTACGGCTATCGTCATTATAAGGCACGAAGCAATCTATCCATATAATCGTTGCAACAATGTCATTCTCAATTCTCAATTATTCATGACAACTGCCTAATTATCAATTATCAATTGTCAATTATCCATTATTTTGAGCCTCTTGTCGGATTCGAACCAACGACCCCGAGATTACAAATCACGTGCTCTGGCCAACTGAGCTAAAGAGGCGGGTGGGAAAGCTTACTGCATCGCACCGCTCAACCTGCGTACCCTTGCTGCGGTCAAGCCCTGGGGGAGTTCCGAGGGAGCTGGTCGTGCAGGACTTTCCCATGTTTCTATTTCTAAATCGGCCGCAAAGGTAAGGATAATTTTTGAATTAACGATAATGATTTGCGTTTTTTTTACTACCTTTGCACCCTGATATGGACAAAACGGATGAAATAAAGATGGTTTTGCGTACCGAAGATTTGGTCAAGAAATACCGTAGTAGAACGGTTGTCAACCATGTTTCGGTCAATGTCAAGCAAGGCGAGATAGTGGGCTTACTCGGACCTAACGGGGCTGGTAAGACTACTACATTTTACATGACCGTAGGTCTCGTAACGCCTCACAACGGAAAGATTTTCCTCGACGACCTGGAAATCACCGACTTCCCTGTCTATAAACGCGCACGCAAAGGCATAGGTTACCTTGCGCAGGAGGCTTCAATATTCAGGAAGATGACGGTCGAGGACAATATCAGAGCCGTGCTCGAAATGACCGACAAACCTGATGACTATCAGCGCGATAAGATGGAAAGCCTGATAGAAGAGTTCGGTCTGCAAAAGGTGCGCAAGAGCCTTGGCGACCACTTGTCGGGCGGCGAACGCAGGCGCACGGAGATAGCCCGCTGTCTGGCCATCGACCCCAAGTTTATCATGCTCGACGAGCCTTTTGCCGGCGTTGACCCTATCGCCGTGCAGGATATACAGACTATAGTAGAGCGGCTGAAACACAAGAACATAGGCATCCTCATCACCGACCATAACGTGCATGAGACATTAAGCATCACCGACCGCGCCTATCTGCTCTTCGAGGGAAAAGTGCTGTTTCAAGGCACCGCCGAAGAGCTTGCCGCCAACGCTATTGTGCGCGAGAAGTATCTCGGTCGCGATTTTGAATTACGAAAAAAGAGTTTTTAGATAGATATGAAAGCTGAAGAAATACAACAAGCCAAACAACGCTTCGGTATTATCGGCGCCAACGCCGAGTTGAACAGAGCGATAGACGTAGCCTTGCAGGTCGCGCCTACCGACCTGTCCGTACTTATTACCGGCGAGAGCGGGGTTGGCAAGGAGGTATTTCCACAGATCATACATCACAACAGCCCGCGCAAACATGCTCAATACATAGCGGTGAACTGCGGCGCCATACCCGAAGGTACGATTGATTCGGAGCTTTTCGGACACGAGAAAGGCTCGTTTACCGACGCTAAAGACCTGCGGAAAGGTTATTTCGAGGTTGCCGACGGAGGTACAATCTTCCTTGACGAGGTGGGCGAGTTGCCGCTATCGACGCAGGTGCGGCTGCTGCGCGTGCTCGAAAGCGGCGAGTTTATGAAAGTAGGCTCGTCGAAAGCGCAGAAGACCAATGTACGTATTGTAGCCGCTACGAATGTCAATCTGATGGACGCCGTTTCGCAGCATAAGTTTCGCGTCGATTTGTACTACCGCCTGAGCACTGTGCCTATACGCATACCGCCTCTTCGCGAGCGTCAGGAGGATGTACTGCTGCTATTTCGCAAGTTTGCCGGCGACTGTGCCGACAAGTATCGAATGCCGACCGTTGCACTCGCCGAAGACGCCCGCGAGTTGCTCCTTTCGTATCGCTGGCCGGGCAATGTGCGCGAACTTAAAAACATCGTCGAGCGCATCTCGGTTATCGAAGAGAAACGCGAAATATCGGCTGACGTGCTGCGTATGCATATACCGAACTTGAACATGGAAAAACTGCCCGCTCTGGCACAATATGCGTCGGACGAGCAAAAAATGTTCAATAACGAGAGAGAAATCCTCTACTCCGTGCTTTTCGACATGAAAAAGGACGTCAGCGAGCTGAAAAAGCTGGTGCATAACATAATGAACGGCGCCGTAACGCTTAACGGCGTCAATGACGAACTGTACCAGCCCGCAACCGTCCGTACCGCTTCGGTGCATACCGCTCCCATGCAATCAAACGTTGTCCATCAGCCTTCAATACATCATTCGCCCATTCAGGACGCCGAAACGATTGAAGAGGCTCAATCACTGGAAGATGTTGAGAAAGACATGATACAAAGGGCTTTGGATAGAAACAACGGACGTCGCAAGAACGCGGCCTCCGACTTGAAAATCTCGGAACGCACGCTATATCGCAAAATTAAAGAATACGATCTGGAATGAGAAAGTTGACTGACACAGTAAGAATCAAGGCTCTGAGCGCTCTGTTGCTCATGGCGTCGGCAGGATGGTTGATTGCGTCCTGCTCGGTGTCCTATTCCTTCACCGGCTCGTCGATTGACTATACCAAGGTACACTCGATTTCAATAAAGGATTTCCCGAATACGGCTCCTTTAGTCTATGCCCCTCTGTCACAGAAGTTTAACGAAACTCTGAAAGACAAATATACCAAACGCACGAAGTTGCAGATACTTCGCGAAGGCGGCGACCTTGAACTCGAAGGCGAAATAACAGGATATAACCTTGCTCCACAGGCAGTTAAGGAAAACGCCTACGCCTCGCAAACAAGGCTGACCATCACCGTGCGCGTGAGATATACCAACAAAACGAACTCCGAAGAGGATTTTGAGCAGTCATTTTCGGCTTATCAGGAGTTCAGTAACGAACGAACTATCGACGAAGTGCAGGACGAACTGTGTCAGTTGATTCTCGAAGAGATTGTAGATCAGATATTTAACGAATCCGTAGCTAACTGGTAAAAGTATGAACAGTGCAGAATTATATCAATGGATGACAGATACGTCGCAGCTGAACAGGTCTTCCCTGGTGGAGCTTAAACAGATGGTTGACGACTATCCGTTCTTTCAGGCGGTGAGGATACTTTATCTCAAGAACCTCGCCATGCTTGAAGATATTCGCCTGGAAAAGGAACTCAAGCGAATGGCTGTCTATATCCCCGACCGCCGCCGCCTTTTCATGCTGCTCTATGAGTACAGCAAACCCGCTCCCAAGGTCGAAGAAAGCGCTCCCAAGGTCAAGACCAGGACCAAGACCAAGGCCGACACTGCCGCCAATACTGCTGCCTCTGTACGCAAAAAGAAGCCCTTGTTGCAGTCGCCTTCCGACTATATCAGCTGGCTGGCCGAAAATGCGGAGGACTTACCGGTGGAAGAAGACAATGACAATCAATTCAAGCACCAGGAGCTGATTGATTCGTATATCGAGAACGAAAAGCAAACAGGAACGCGATTAGCTCCGCCTGCTCCTTCGGAGGATGACGAAGCGGAGGATATTTCGGGCAGTCAAACAAGAAATGAGGCTTTAGAGAAACCTTCTCTCGACGACTCCTATTTCACTGAAACTCTGGCACGTGTGTATATCCGGCAAAAGAAATATGACAAGGCTCTGGAAATTATCCGGCTCCTAAGTTTGAAATATCCGGAAAAAAATATTTACTTTGCAGACCAGATTCGCTACTTAGAAAAGATTATTAACTTAAAATAAATTAAAAATGTACGTATTCTTATCAATTTTGATTCTTATCAGCGCTATATTCCTAGTCCTGATAGTATTAGTTCAGAACTCGAAGGGCGGCGGCCTCGCATCAGGTTTCGCCTCTTCAAATCAAGTGCTCGGCGTTCGCAAGACCACCGATTTCCTTGAGAAATTCACATGGGGAGCAGCAGCGGTTGTTGTGCTTTTGTGCATAGTAATCACTCACTGGATACCTCGCGAGAAGGTAGCAGCCGGCTCGGAAGTGCTTGAGAATGTGAGTGCGCCGGTCACCACCGCTCCGCCCGATTTCGGCACAGCTCTGCCGGACGCCTTGCAAGGACAACAAGCGGCTGAGCCACAGCAAGCTGCACCCGAAGAAAATTAGAAATTCGGTTTTGTACTGAATATCCCTCATTTTGTACATAAACAGGCCTAATTCGTTAAATATTAGGCTCGGACGCTTGTGCCCTATTATTAACTGTTGTACCTTTGCACCCATAGATGTGAATACTTCTTCATATTATTAGTTTTTTATAAGGTAAAAAGTTTATTAATGGTTAATGCAGAAAACCCCGTGCGTGAGCATGGGGTTTTCTGCGTTATAAAGGGGATAAAGGGAGAAGATAGAAAGTAGAAAGTAGAAGATTGCTTCGTGTCGGCGGCCAATGACGCACTCATAATCCTATTGATACGAATCCTGTAGCGGGTGTAGGGGCGATCCCTTGCGGTCACCCATGATTATGTTTGGGCGAACGCAGGTCGCCCCTACCGCCAACGCATTTCCCCGCGACGTCGAAGCTAATCACACGATTTTTGATGGAAATGGCATTGGGATTGAAAGAAAAGTCGTACCTTTGCGCTGTTAAAATAAAAAACAGAGAGAAAATATCGACGCAAACACATTGGAGTTGGAAGCTCAAAAGGCCGAGTTGGCGCGGGAAATCCTCAGCGAAACCGATGAAATCACA
>JAITPL010000084.1 GCA_031289445.1 Tannerella sp. | reverse complement strand
GCTGAAGAAATGTCGCTTACCCGCACCGAACTTTTGGATTACGTTCGACTGTGGTACAACGGCTATTCATGGGACGGTCTCACGTCGGTTTATAATCCGTTCAGTACCCTGAAATTTTTAAAGGATAAAATGTTTAGAAACCACTGGTTCAAGACAGGTACTCCTACATTCCTGATTAAAATGATTACCGAGCGTAACAGTCTGGAATTAATAAGTCAACCGAAAGATGTTTATGAAAGCAGTTTTGACAGTTATGATCCCATGAAACTGGAAGATATTCCCTTGCTGTTTCAGACCGGCTACCTGACAATCAAATCCATGCGGAACAGCCCTGAAGGAGCTGTTTATACTCTTTATTTCCCTAACAAGGAAGTCAAGGATTCGAGGGTGCGGTTGTTGTTGCGCAGTTACAGCGGCTACGACACGGATACATTCACTATCCGCAAGAACATGCTTAGTCAGGTGCGCGAAGGCGACGCTTCCGGTTTTGAAGGCAACCTGCGGGTCATGTTTGCCAAAGTGCCCTACCAGCTGCATATCAAACATGAATCCTACTATCATTCCATGCTTCACGTATGGGCTATGGTGATGGGAATAAATACCGAGAGCGAGATTTCGACCAATAAGGGCCGCATCGACGCTGTCTGGAAACTGAAGGACGCCATCATTATTATCGAGGTCAAATACAGCGCCCGCAAATCCACCGCAACTTTATTGACCGAAGCCATGGCGCAGATTGACGACCGGGGCTACTATGAGCCTTACCTTGCCGACGACCGGCGTATCGTCCTCCTCGCAGTCGCTTTCGCAGGCAAGAAGATAGGGGTGAAAATACAAGAGGTTGCCCGGTAAAGCGGACAACCTCTCGGTCTCAAACAATTGGTGACTCCGACAGGATTCAAACCTGTAACCTTCTGATCCGTAGTCAGATGCTCTATTCAGTTGAGCCACGGAGCCAATTGTTTTTTGTTTTTTGCGCTGCAAAGGTACGCATTATTTTTTAATCTGCAAACTTTTTCGCGAAAATTTTATTCAAAAAAACCGGAATCGAAGATCAGATACCCTATATTCAGGCCTATATTGTAGTTGTTCTTCGGATAACTGTAGCCGTTAGCGAAGAGGCTGACGGAGATAAAAGGCAACTGCAGTACCAATGCGGTCTCGCCCATAATCTGCCATGTCTTGAAATAGTCGCCGTACCGGGCATTATAGGTATAAGCGGCGCCCGCCTCCTGCGCCTCTTTCTTGATGTCCTGCAAGGGCATGAAACCATATACTTCCATGCGCAGATGCAGTACGTCGTTGAATTTGTAGATAGGGATGACGCCACCGGCAAGATAACTTGTGGCGTGAAAAGCTTCGTTGAACGAAATCTTGCTGTGAGGCGTAGGCGTGAAAGAGGAGGCGCGAAGTACTGATGCGGTATAATTGGAACTGAATTGCTTGGTGCTATATACCGCTTCGCCCATCAATCCGAGGTTGAACTTCCGTTTCATACTGGGGAAATTAGTCCACGAGCCTTTAACCTGAAACCACTTATGTTGCTTGACGTCGATGAAGTTGCGCATTTCTCCGGATCTGAAATTTTCATCCCCCAAAATGTACTGACCGTTAAGCAACTGATAGCGTCCTTCGGTGGCATACTGCTTGTAATTTAGCGAGTTGCGCTCGAAGCGGAAACCGGTATTAAACAGATTGTAACGGCTGACATCCAAGTCTGTCGGACTGAATGAGGTCGTTTGATAATAATCATCCTGCATCTGGCCAAACCCTATAAACCACTCTAATTTTGAGCGCATTACAAAAGGCACTGCATAGCGCAGACGTGCGAAACGCTCCTGCTCCTTGATGAAAGCCGGCATTACGTCTTCGTAGAATAGCGACTGGCTCTGCGAGTATTTTTTGTTGGAATATCCCATCTTGACGCCGATATATCCCGGTACCCGCGAGGAGGTGAAGAAACGCCCCTCGATAGCGACGCCGCTGTACGAATTGCCCATCTGAAAGTTTGCGTTAAAATCAGCCGAAGATTCGCCTATCGACTGGTATTCAAGCCCTAAAAACAACTGATTGGCCTGATGCGAGGATACATTGCCGCCTATCGAGACCTTCAACTCTTCCTTTATCTTGACGGCTAACTGCAAGTCGAATGATTGCTCTTTCCAGTTATAGACCGCCGTAGGGATTATTTCCTTTATCTTCGAATAGGTCAGCATCTTGAAATAGGCGCGGCGAAAATCTTCCATCGAAAACTCGCCGTCAATGCCGTGCTTCAACTCGGTCGTTATGTACTTACGCTGCTCTTCGGTTACGCCGGTAACGTATATGTTTTTAAACTTCAATGGGGGCAGACTTGCCTTGTATTCGCGCCTCCGTTGCATGACCTCTTCCAATGGCGTCTCGCGACCGACGTCGGCCTTTATCTTGTCGATAACCGCCAAAGCACGCTCGTAACCTATCTGCATCACCTCTTTAGCCTTGTAGAAATCAAGCAGGAAAACGTCCGGCAACCGCATCTCGACTAAAAGTCCTTCTTCTTCGGGAATTTCATAATCGGTCTTCTGCATAATCATTGGCTCGACCTGATTGATGGGGTTTTCGGAAGGTTTCCATCCGCCGCCGCGCACCGCCGAGCCGATAATATATTCGGGGTTAAAGTCTTCCTTCATCACCTTGATGGGGAAATTGTCGTAGATACCGCCGTCAAACAGAGGAACACCATTCCGCCAGATGGGTTTGAAGACGAAAGGGAAAGTCATCGAAACACGCACCGCTTCTCCCAAGTCGCCGGTACGGAACGCTATCGACCGCTTGCCGTAGATGTCTGCGCCCATGCAGCGAAAGGGAACAAACAGATTGTCGAAATTCCATGCCGCCTTGGCTGTAGCGGGAGCATAAAGTTCCATAAAAGCCTGATTCATCTGTATAGGATTGACTATGCTGCTCGGCAACAAGCCGTCGAATATCACCGAATCGCGCAGATTGAGCGCAAAAGTCATGAAACTGGGGGTGTCGTCGGGTTTCTTGAAATGGTAGATGTAGCTTTCGCCGATAATGCCTGTCTGCCAATAGCCGAACTCTTCGGAAAGCAAGAGTTGCAGCATCTCGTCGGGGGTATATCCCATAGCATAGAGACTGCCTACGATAGCCCCTATAGAAGTGCCTGATATATAGTCGATGGGCACATTATTTTCTTCCAGAGCCTTGATGACGCCTATATGCGCAGCGCCTCTTGCGCCTCCGCCGCTCAGCACTAATCCAACTTTTTGTGCTTCAGCCGCAATTGTGCCGAAAATAAATAATATTGTAAATATCAGTGCTTTAACTCCCATTCGGCGCTTTTTTCGACCTCCAAACCATCCCTTCTTCTCTTGGAGACTGCGTGAAAAAGATTTTTTTCGAGATTCCGATGCCGGGATATTTGGAATGATACCAGTACCGACAGCAATATTTGAAAACATATTTGTATAGGCGTTGCCGTCAGTAAAATCGCCTTTACTTTTGCCTGTCAAGCCACCGTAAAAATCTCCCAATTCGGGCAAGTTCTTAAACTCTACACCGTCGGGGCGATGTTGTTGTAACAATTTATTAAGTGTATCCATAATTCATGATTTATAATTTATAATTATCCATTGTCCTTTTTTATCCGATCCTTCGCGCGTTAGAATTTTGAGCTGCTTGAGTTTAGCTAAATTTTTGTTAACTGCTCTTTCTGAAATTCCGAGTATTTGTGCCATTTCTTTAGCTGTTATTACTGGCGTTTCTTCAATCAAAGAGAGCATTTTTTCTTGATTTGCACTGAACTTTACACTGAACTTTGCACTGAACTTTTTATCTTTTTCAGGGAACTTTTTCTGACCGCTATTTTCGTTTTTTTGACCACCCGAATTGTCTTCACCAACGACATTTTCGCCAACCACTATTCTTAAATATCTATTTTTCAGTTCATTGTTTTCGCCAAAAAGGAGATTGCCAAAGAACCTCATAAGATACTCTTGTGTGGCGTATGCTTTATTTTGATAGTCGTTGTAATTCGCTCGCACAAGCGCATTGCGGAAATACCATGAATGTTGAGCAAATTGCGTATTATCTATTTCAAAACCGAAAGAGCGGAGGTATTTTATTGCAAAAACTGCTGTAGTTCGGGTATTTCCTTCACCGAAAGCGTGTATTTGCCACAACCCGGAAATAAATTTAGCAATATGATCTACCATTTCCTGTTTATTTAAATTCTTGTAACTAAATGCTTTTTCCTGCTCGAAATCGTAGTCAAGCGTTGCTCTGATATCATCGGCGCTGGCGTAAAAAACCGTTTTGCCGTTCAATACCCATTCCGACTTGGTAATATTGTAGTCCCTGATTTTGCCTGCGAACTTGTAAATTCCGGTAAAAAGTTGCCTGTGAATGGCAATATACTTTATCGGCGAGAATGTAAAAGTATTTTCACCGAGTATTTCGGCAATACGGGCGGAAACCTTGTCAGCTTCTTCGGTGCGGTCGTCATCGTCGTTTTTAACAGTTTTTGTTTTATAGTAGCTGTCAATACGGTATTTTACCTCGTCAAAGGTGATTTTACCTTCAATATTTTCTTTGGCGGTTTCGATGAGGTAGGCGGAAGGCGTTAAGCCGTCCACCTGTTGCAAGCCGATAGCGGTTTGCCAGATTTGGCTTTTCTCTACTTTACCGGGTTCGCCCTGACGGATATATTCTTCAAAATCTTGTATCATAAGTC
>JAITPL010000003.1 GCA_031289445.1 Tannerella sp. | reverse complement strand
CGCGTCTCAATGCCCGAAATCCTCCATTTTTTACCCTCCATTCTCCATTCCTACCTTCTACCTTCTACTTTCTACCTTCTACTTTCTACCTTCTACTTTCTACCTTCTACCTTCTCCCTTCTACTTTCAGTTTGATATAGCAGTGTATAGGGTAGTGATCTGAAAGGCGTATGTTGCGATCAACGCGGCAGTTCGAGGCCTCGATGCTTGCTGTGTGAAAGATATGGTCGATGCGGAAAGGGAAGAAATTGCGGTTGTAGGAGATGCCCGGCCCGAAGCCCGATTCGGCATAAGCGTCGAGCATATAATCATTGAAAACCTTGTGAGAGTATGATATTGGAGTATCGTTTAAGTCGCCGCATGCGACTGTATAATAGCTATTTGCCTTGCGTATTTCGGCGACGACCGTTTCACTCTGCTTCGAGCGGACGCGGAAGGCCTGTCCGAGTTTCTGCTGCATCGAGCCTCTAAACGACTCGAAATGCTCGAAGTTGGCATTGGTAATGATTTCGGAATATTGCGAGCGATCCTCCGAGGTCAGTTTGAACGATTCGAGGTGGTTGTTGACGACGGTTAGTTTGCGCCCCCGCACATTTATATCATGCAAGGAAGAGCCGTTATAAACCGAAGGGAAACTGATGCGCCGCGAGCGGGTAATGGGAAACTTCGACAGCACGGCAAGTCCATACTTGTAACCGCCGTTGTTGTGCGACGAGAAGATGATTTCGGCTATATACGGATACATCGGCAGGGCGGCTGCTACATCTTTCGAACTCATCAGATTGGGGCGCGTGCTGACCATGTATTCCTGCAGGCAGACGACGTCAGCTCCCGAAGCGGCAATATATTCGATGATTTTGTTGGGCGACTGCGGGCTGTGGTCCTTGTAGGCGAAGCTCATCACGTTGTACGACATCAGTTTGATGACCGTTTCATCGTCTGTTGCAACGACTGTTGCCGGATAGAAGGGGCAGTAGCGAAAGATCGGCTTCCAGCAGGCTACGAAAGTAAGTGTCAGAATAAAGCCCCACCACCACTTATGGACGAAAAGCCAGTAAACGAAGAAGCATACATTGGCGATTACAAGCAGCGGAAAGGCAAGTCCGAGATAGGCGAAGGTGATATTTTGCATTGGCGAGACGAGGTCGGAAAATGCGGACGCGATGAGTAGCGCCACTAAAACGAAGTTTAGGGACGAGAAGAGTGAGTGGAACAACACTCTGAATGGCTTGCGCCAGTCGTATTTTCTACTTTTTGCTTGCATCGAACAGTCGTTTTTTTTCTTCCGTCGAGAGACTTTCGTAGCCCGAACGTTTCAGCTTGTCTAATATATCGTCAATTATCTTATTTTCAGCATTTTTGCGCCGCAGATACTCTTCGTCGGTCTCAGGCCTCTTCCGAGCGCTCCCCTTGTTGTCCGCGTTAGCGTTGTCATTGCGATAAACCTTAAACTTGGGCTTTTTACCGGAACGGCGGGGCTTGTGGTTGAAAATGTTCACCAAACGGTCTATCCATCGGTTGATAAAGTTTGTAATATCTTTACCATTAGTATATTGAGTAGCAAAGATTACACCGAGTAGCGCCCCCCCTATATGCGCGATATGACCGCCTGCATTCTCGGAAGTGAGGGCGATAATATCTATTAGCAACACCCCGATAGCGATGTAGATAAGGCGGATGCGCCCTATAAGCAAGAGGTTGATAATATAGTCTTTACGATAGAAAGAGACGGCAAAAACTATTGCCATCACCGAGGCCGACGCGCCCGTTAAGAAACTGAAGTCGGCAGTCTTCATCAGGATGGGCAAGGTGTTGTAGGTCAGCAGGAAAAGTGCGGCGCCGGCAAGTCCGCCCAGTACGTACAGTCCGCCGAACTGCCGTCCGGTGAAGAACTGCAGGAAAAGTTTGCCAAACCAGTAGAGCCACAGCAGATTAAAGAGTACGTGCAGAAATTCGAGGTGTACAAACATGTATGTGAAGACCGTCCAGGGACGGTGCGCCAGCAACGGGAGCGAGGATGGCGCCTGTAGATAGACGGCGAAATGGCTGTCTATAAGCATCATGTCCAATATGACCATCGTCAGCCTTATCAGTATGAATACGGCTGCATTTATATAGATATATTTGGCGAGGATGCTGCCTGCCTTGTACCTGCCTGCTATTTCAGTAAAAATATTTGCCATTTGCCCTGTCTTTTTTTACCCAGTAGAGAACCATGATAATACCGAACAACATGCCGCCCAGATGCGCGAAGTGAGCAACATTATCGAAACTGAAATTGGCTATCCCCGCGAACAGCTCTATCAATCCGTAGCCGATGACCAAGTACTTCGACTTGATTGGAAAAGGGAATGGAATGATATACATCTTGACGTTGGGAAAAAGAACGCCAAAGGCGAGCAGTATGCCGAACACCGCACCGGATGCGCCTATAGTCGTTGAATGAATCATCATGTTAAGCCCGCCGAGCGTCGAGTCCATATAGTTCTTGCCCTCTCGCAATATCGCGCCCCCCTCGGTATAAACCATCTCGATGGCATCCGGCGTCATCGAGGCCTCGAACATCTTGGCCCTTACATAGATTACGAGTATGTTGATAAGCCCTGCGCCTATGCCGGTAGTCATGTAATACGCAAGGAAGCGCTTCGGCCCCCATACATTTTCTATCACGCGGCCGAACATGTAAACGGCATACATGTTGAAGAACAAGTGGTAGATGGGGCCGTGCATGAACATGTACGTAACTAACTGGTACATACTAAATTCCGCCGATGCAGGATAGTGCAGACCGAATAGTCCGTTCATGTCGAGTTTCTGCATCACAAACGACGCGATCCAAAGTAACACGTTGATAATTATCAAGTTCTTGGTTACGGTCGGTATGTTTGATAGTGGATTAAAACTGTTTTGTGTCATATCTCTATTTATCATTAAAAATCGGGGCAAAAGTACAAAAAATCGACATAAAACGGCCTTTTTATGTTGAAAAACATTCTTTCCGTAAAAAAAAAAACGCCAAATACTTGTACAATTAAAAAAAAGTCCGTATCTTTGCGGCTGATTTATCCCAATGTAGGACGTATTAACACGTATTTTATAGTTTCTAATTTTAAATTTTTTTTATGAACAAAACAGATTTCATCGGTGCAGTAGCCAAAGAATCAGGCCTCACCAAAGTAGATTCGAAAAAGGCCATCGAGGCTTTTATCAAGACAGTAGAAGGCGCAGTTAAGAAAGGCGACAAGGTTGCTCTTCTTGGTTTCGGTTCGTTTTCGGTAGTTAAGAAAGCCGCTCGCAAGGGCGTCAATCCCAAGACCAAGGAAGCGATCCAGATACCGGCACGCACAGTTGTCAAATTCAAGGCCGGCGCTAAACTGGCTAAAGTTGTGAAATAAGTTTTTCTTACGAAACAGCTTTTTTAAACCTGCTAAGTTTCTAAAACTTAGCAGGTTTTTTAACTTTAAACATGCTAAGTTTCTAAAACTTAGCATGTTTTCTTTTGTGTGCCTAATCATCCGGATTGACTGCTTGCTTCACCCGTTGACGAGAGCTTGTAAATCGCTCCTGTGGGGCAGAGTTCTGCGATGGAATGAGGTATGTCGGGCTTGTTTTCGTCGGGAATGACTACCTGCATGACGAAACCTCTGTTGCGGAAAGTGAAGCCGTTAACGGTGTTGTAAACGCATAGACCGCAACGGATACATTTGGCTTCGTCAAACCAAAGGTCGCCGTTGATATGTATTTTGCGGGCGGCATGCAGGGCTGACGAGGCCTCGTAGCGAGGGCGTTTGATGCCTGCTTCGGTGGCAAACCGGCGCAGCTTGCACGCCTGCTGACCCTCACAGGCACAATGCAGGCAGCGCGAAGGGGTCGCAACGCTTGCTCTTAGATACGCACTTTCATCTTCCGAAAAACGACCGAGGCGGGATAGAAATAAATTCTTTCGATTGTCCGTTTGCGACTTTTGTAGAGACGGAGCATGCTCCGTCTGTGACTGTTGATAAGACGGAGCATCTTCTGTCTGTGACTGTTGATGAGACGGAGCATGCTCCGTCTCTACAGCGGGTGTCGTAGCCACTATTTGCTTGATTATTGCACGGATTGAGACCGGACTATCTACTGTGCCGCGTCGGCAGGCTTTCTCGCATGGCGCTTTGCAGTCGTCGCAGGCGATATGAGGCAGTGCGAAGGCTGCCGATAACAAGGCGAAGGCCTCTGCCTGCCGCATTCGGTCGTAGAACCACAGCATACGCTCGACATCCAAACCGTGAGGACAGACTATTGAGCAGGGCGCTTCGCAGTCGGCGCGGTGGTCGCTGAGCAACAGTTCGAGCGACATGCTGCGGATAGCGCGTACCTCTTCCGAATCCGTTTCTATGCACATTCCTTCGGTAGGCGCCGTTGTGCACGAAGGGATGATTTGCCCTGTGTTACACTCTTTTACGACACAGACCATGCACGACGATTTATGTTTCATCCCTTTGGCGTAGCATAAGGCCGGAGTTGAGATGCCAAGACGACGCAAGACCTCTATCACAGTCTCGCCTTCAAGCGTTGCCGTTAGTTTGCCGTTGACGGTAATCTGCATTTCGCTATCCTATTTAACTGTTCCTTCGCACTTGCAAGTCAGCGAAAACGAGTAGCCTTTATCCGCGTCGCCCTTGATGTCGCCTATACCCGGATATTCGATGTGCATACCTGCAACACGTATTTTTTTAGATGCCACAAATTGCAGAATACGCTTGCGCGAAGCAATGGCTACGGTTGGGTCAACGTCATAAGTAACCGCAAGTTGCGGACATGGAATCTGTATGGGCGTAAGGTGCGTCACATCGCCCCAGATTAGCAGTTGCGAGCCGTCCGATTCGAGCAGAAAGGCAGTATGGCCGGGAGTATGACCGTAAGCCTCGACCGCGCTGATGCCGGGTAGCAATTGCTTGCCTGCCTCGGTGGGGACAAAGAAATGCAGCTTGTCCTTATAGGCTTTCATCGCTTCGACGGCGCGGGCGAAGCCTCCACGCTTGTTTTCGGGCAGACCTTTCAGGATCGTCTCATTCGTCCAGTAATTGTATTCGGCCTGCGATACATAGACCTCCGCCTTAGTGAATACTTTTTTGCCGTCGCGCAACAAGCCGCCGATATGGTCGCCATGCAGGTGGGTGAGCAGGATAACGTCGATGTCGTCCGGCGTTTTGCCGTAAGTCTTCAGGTTATCGACGAGTTTGTTACCCAGACCTGCGTCCACGAGGATGGTCCGGTCGGAAGTCTCGACAAGGAAGGCGTTGATAGCGCCATTAGCCTTGCCGTCTTTGAGGTAGCGGCTCAGCATCTCGTCGGTAGCGCCTATAAGCACACCGGCGTTCATCTGATTTTGAGCATCCGTAAGAGTGGTAACGCCGAAGGTTCCCACATTGTAGGTGATTGGCACGGCAGCCGCTTCCTGAGCGGTGAGCGCCGGTGTTGAAAGAATAGATGTCAACAACATAAAAAGAATTTGCTTTGTCATAAAAATAAAATTAGAAGTATAATAAAATTAGAAGTATAATAAAATTAGAAGTTAGAAATTAGAAATTGGAAATTGGAAATTGGAAATTGGATTGTTTCGTACCTCGCAATGACGGTAATGCTACGACGGCACTGCGCGGAAACCTTCCCCGACATCCGGCGAACAAATCCACAAGTGTGGAAACCTTGCCCGACATCCGGCGAACAAATCCACGAGCGTGGAAACCTTCCCTGACATCCGGCGAACAAATCGGGAAATCCCGAAACCTTCCCCGACATCCGGCGGACAAATCGGGAAATCCCGAAACCTTCCCTGACATCCGGCGAACAAATCGGGAACTCCCGAAACCTTCCCCGACATCCGGGCGACAAATCGGGAACTCCCGAAATCTTCCCCGACATCCGGCGGACAAATCGGGAAATCCCGAAACCTTGCCCGACATCCGGCGGACAAATCGGGAAATCCCGAAACCTTCCCCGACATCCGGCGAACAAAATCCAAACGCGATATACCAAGCTATCTATATTTTTCATTTTCTAATTGTTTACAGTTACTTTACGATTTTTCCCGTCTGTTGCAACAGAGTCATTTCTAATCTTTATCGCTTCGTATTTGC
>JAITPL010000068.1 GCA_031289445.1 Tannerella sp. | reverse complement strand
GAAAATCTTAGCTCTTTCTACTGCGAAGCCTCGTTGCTCCCATTCCGAATGGTGCAACTGAGGAGATTTCTTGAGTATTTCGGGAACTGCAAAAACGGCAAGCTCCTGCTCTCTGTTTTTAAACGCCGCAGACCTTAATGCCGCGCCGCAAATCTTTTTACGCTGCAAAGGTAAGTGTTTATTTCTAAATCACCAAATTTTTCGGCAATAATTTTAAATAAAAAGCAAAATTTCTACTCTCCACCACCGCCAAGGGCACGGTAAAGGTCGATTACCTGTAGCCTCCTTTCCCATTGCTATGAAGTTAGTTTTCTCCACCACCGCCGAGAGCACGGTAGAGGTCGATTACTGCTTGAGCTTTTTCGAGAGTGTCGTTGACGGAAGCAAGCTGGGCGGTCAGGTAGCTCTGGCGGGCAGTCAAAACCTCCAGATAGGTAGCTTCGCCGGCGCTTAGCAGTTCGCCGGTATAGTCAACCGACTTGCGTAGCGACTCTATCTGCTCGCGACGAAAAACCGTCTTCTCTTGCGCCTTGTCGTAAACAAACAACACATCCGAAACCTCTTGCGCAGCCGTCAATGTCGCTTTCTCAAAAGCAGTCAGAGCTTCCTGCTCCTGCGCTTTCGTAATCTTCACTTGTGCACGCAGTTGATTGCCCGCAAAGAGAGGCTGCGTCAGGCCGCCGATAACATTAGCCAGAAGGTTTTCAGGCTTGAAGAAATCGGAGAACGACGAAGCGCCATAACCAACCATAGTGCCGGAAGTGAGCGTCAGCGAGGGATAAAGCGCGGCCTGCGCGGCATTGCGCAACTCGAAGGCCGAACGCAACTGCAATTCGGCGGTGCGCACGTCTGGACGCAAGGCAAGCATCTGTGCAGGTACGCCACGCGACAATGGAGCTGAAGGAGCTGTCCATGTAGATAGCAACTGCCTGTCGATAGCGCCCGGTTTGCGCCCTACAACAATTGAGAGAGCGTTCTCCAACTTGCGGATTGAAACCTCCAAATTTAAGGCCGAGACCTGTGTCGAAGCCAACAGTGCACGGCTTTGTTCGACAGCGGCGGCAGTTAGCAGACCGGCATCCATCATCGCCTGCATCGAAACAGCGTTTTGCTTCAATACCTCTATCGTTTCGAGCGAGATATGCAGTTGTTCGTCAAGCGCCATCAGCGTAAAGTATGAAGCGGCAATATTTGATATAAGAGTAGTCTGTATAAGTCGCTTATATTCAATACTTTGCAGATATTGAGCCAAACTTGCGCGAGAGCGACGGTTGAGTTTGCCCCAGATGTCTATCTCCCACTGCACGGCCAGCCCTAACTGATAGCGATTGCTGCCATAGCCCAATGCATCCGTTACGCCGTTCTTCTCGCTTGTACGCGAATGAGTAGCTTGCCCTGCAATCCCTGCAGTGGGGAAATATGCCGCCCTCGCAACTGAGAGCGCCGCCGCAGCCTCCTCCACGCGAAAATAAGCCGTCCGCAGGTCAAAATTTGCACTAAGTCCCTCTTCTATAAGTTTTTGCAGTGTCGGGTCGATAAAATAATCAGACCAGTGAAGCGAGGCGACCGTAGTCGTGTCATTGGAGTTATATTCTGCGCGATACAAGTCTGTTGTATCAACCTCCGGCGACTGATATTTATTAAAGACCTGACACGATGAAATACTTAAAGAAAGGACGCTGACAACCGCAATCATCTTTGCCGCATTGACCAGTCCCGACTTGCTGAAGCGTTCCTGAATCAACTGAAAGATAATGAAAAGCGAAGGCACGACAAGTATTCCGAGGAAGGTTCCAATCAACATTCCGCCAATGGCCGAGATACCTATTGAGCGGTTGCCGATAGCGCCTGCGCCCGACGCCATAGCCAGCGGCATAAGTCCGAATATCAGGGCAAAAGAGGTCATCAGGATAGGTCGCAGTCGGGCAACGGCGCCGTTTACTGCGGCCTCGACAATGCTCAATCCCTGTCGCCGTCGCTGAATGGCGTATTCGACAATCAAAATGGCATTTTTGGCCAACATTCCAATCAGCATTATCAGCGAAATCTGGACGTAGATATTGTTTACAATACCTGTTCCAAACGACATTCCGACGAATATAAAGATATATACACCTGCCAAGCCGACCGGTAGCGAGAAAATAACCGCCAGAGGCAGGATATAACTCTCATACAGAGCCGCCAGCAAGAGGTAAACAAATATCAGACAGAGAGCCAGAATCATATAAGTCTGTCCGCCGCTCTTGACTTCTTCGCGCGTCATGCCCGAATAATCGTAAGTGAAATTATCGGGCAGTATCTCCGCGGCGACCTCATCAATAGCGCGAAGTACGTCGCCATTAGCATATCCTCCAATATAATTGGGCATGATGGTAATGCTCATCGACGAATACATATTGAAGCGGCTCAATGTTTGAGGCGCTGTAACATCTTGAATAGTAAGAAATTCAGTTACCGGCGCCATCTCGCCCGAAGCAGTCCGAACGAAGAAACCGTCGAGGTTGTCAAGCCGCTCGCGATATTCGGGCAAGGCCTGCACCATCACGCGGTATTGCTTGCCGTAGAGATTGAAGTCGGACACATACATACTGCCGACGAAAGCCTGCAGTGTACTCATCACTTGCCCCAGCGTCAATCCCGCCTCCTTTATTTTAGCGACATTAGCCTCTATTTGTTTTTGCGGGAAATTGGGATTGAAAGTAGTCATTGCCATCATCACCTCCGGTCTTTGGCGCATGGATGCAAGGAAGTCGTTAGTTACGTCAAAGAAGTGATTGATGTCGCCGCCGGTACGGTCTTGCATCTGCAACTCTACGCCGTTGCTCAATCCGAAACCCTGCAAGGTCGGCGTTCCCATAAAGATAAACGTCGCGTCCTTGATATCGGCGGTTTTTTCTTTCAATATGGCAGCGACCTGATTGGTAGTGATTTTACGGCTATTCCAAGGATCCATTTTAATCTGAATCGTCGCATACGAACTGCCTTGTCCGCTCATGAAATTGACCCCCACAAGTGAGGCTACATTCAGGACATGTTCGATGTTTTGTGCTATTTCGGTTACTTGTTGAGCTATTTCCTGAGTGCGTTCGAGTGAAGCGCCCGGCGCAAGCGTAACCATTCCCATCACGCCGCCGCTGTCTTCCTGGGGCACGAAGCCCGAAGGAATGATTTTCATCAGGGTGAAAAGCAGGACAGCCATAGTGAGAATCAGCGTTACCGTAATCCAGCGATGATTCCGTTTGCCGAGGAAATGCAGAGAGCGGCCATACTGCGCGGTTGCAGCCTCAAAAAACGTATTAAACACAGATGCAAAACGGCTGAATATATTTTTCTTCTTTTTCTCCGACGAGTGATTACCGTGCAGAAAAATAGCGCAAAGAGCGGGGCTGAGAGTCAGTGCGTTAACAGCCGAAAGCAGGATGGCGACGGCGAGCGTCAAGCCAAACTGTTTGTAGAAAACTCCCGAAGTGCCGCCTATAAAACTGACCGGAACGAAGACCGCCGCCATCACAAGCGTGATGGAAACGATGGCGGGCGCAATTTCTTTCATCGCCTTTATCGTAGCCTCGCGGGCGTCTTTCATCCCGGCATCCAACTGTGCATGAACAGCTTCGACTACCACGATAGCATCATCCACAACTATACCGATAGCAAGCACTAAGGCAAAGAGAGTCAGCAAGTTAATCGAGAAACCGAACAGTTGCAGGAAGAAGAAAGTCCCCACTATGGCGACCGGCACGGCAATTGCAGGTATCAGTGTAGAGCGGAAATTTTGCAGGAAAATGAGCACTACAACAAACACGAGCAGAAAAGCCTCTACCAAGGTATGCAGAACTTTCTCGACTGAAGCGTCCAGAAACTCGTTGGCATCCTGTACGTAGATGATTTTCAGGCCGGGAGGGAAGTTGACTTCGGCCTCTTTCAATCCGGCTTTGATATTGTTGATAACTTCCTGCGCATTCGAACCTGCAGTTTGATTGATACCTATCGTAACAGACTGGTTGCCATCGACTTTCGAGAGGACGGTATAGTTGAGCGCTCCGAGTTCGACCTGTGCCACGTCGTGCAGGCGCAGCACCTGTCCGTCAACAGAGCGGACGATGATATTCTCGTATTCGGGAACAGTCTTGAGCCGTCCGGTATATTTAAGCGTGTACTGAAAACTTTGCTTGCTTTCCTGACCGAGTTCACCCGGCGCCGCCTCGATATTCTGCTCCTGAAGCGCGGCAATGACCTCTTGCGTAGTAATCCTGTAAGCCGCCATCACGTCGGGTTTCAGCCATATTCGCATCGAATAGTCGCGCGCCCCGTAAACATTGGCGTCGCCCACGCCCTTGACGCGCTTGATAGGCGGAAGAAGGTGGATATTAGCGTAGTTCTGAAGAAAAGTCTGGTCGTAATCCGGATTATCGGTCATGAAGTTAATCATCAGAATAGTAGAGCTTTGCTGCTTGCGCACGGTAACGCCTACCTGCGTAACTTCCTGCGGCAGTCGGGGCGTGGCTCGGGCTACCTGATTCTGTACGTTTACAGCCGCAATGTCAGGATTGATGCCTTTCTCGAAGAAGATTGAAATGGTGGCGCTACCGGTATTTGAAGCCGACGACGTCATATAGGTCATACCCTCGACGCCATTGATTTGCTCCTCAAGCGGAATGACGACCGAGTTCATAACCACATCGGCATTAGCGCCCGAATATGTAGCTGATACTCTGACTGTTGGAGGCGCTATGTCGGGATACTGCTCAACCGGAAGCATGAACAGCCCGATGATGCCCAAAACAACAATCAAAATGGATATAACCGTCGATAGTACAGGCCTGTCTATAAATGTCTTTAACATAGTGCTTGCAATTTATTGATTAGCGATTTTTGTTCCGTTGACAAGCGTCGCAACGCCCTCTGTTACTATGCGTTCACCTGCCCGCAAGCCGGAATGTACTATGTATGTCTGCCCGTCGGGGGTCGATGTTACATCTATAATGCGCTGATTGGCAACGCCTTCTTCGACGACGTAAACCAGCGTCTTGTCCTGCTGCGCGAAAGTGGCTCGCTGCGGAATGATTATCACGTCGCTGTAGGATGCGGGGAGGGCTATCTTGCCGCTTGTACCGCTGCGAAGCAGTCCTTCTGCATTCGGAAATTCGGCTCGCAAACCGGCGCTTCCGGTAGTGATATTGACCACTCCGGCAATTGTTTCGATGCGTCCTTTCGATGGATAGACAGAGCCATCGGCAAGGGTAAGGGTTACTTCGGGAGCCTTCTTCAGTTTTTCCGCCTGCGTGACGCCTTCAAAGCGCCCCAGAAACTCGACCAACTCCTTCTCGTTCAGCGAGAAATAAGCAAAGACGGTTGAGGTGTTGGCGACGGTAGTCAGCACGTTCTGACTATTCACCAAACTGCCCTTACGGTATGTTACTGCGCCGACATGTCCGTTAACAGGACTTGTTACCGAGGTCCACGACAGCGTCGCCCTGGCGTTTTTCAGTTGCGCCAGAGCCTGCTCTCTTGAGGCCTTCGCGGCATTATGCGCATTGATATAAGCATCCAACTGCACGCTGCTGATAATGCCTTTGTCGGCTAATGGTTTCATGCGGCTGACGTTCAATTCGGCCGTTGCAAGTTGAGCATCGGCAACGGTAACAGCTGCCTGCGCCGTCGTTACCGCTTGCTCGGCCTGTGGCGAGTTTATCTTGAACAAAACCTGTCCCTGTCGTACCACCGAGCCTTCGTCGATAAGTATATTCTCGATGAATCCGTCGATGCGCGGACGTATCTCGATATCTTCCTTACCGCGCAGTGTTGCCGGATAGTAGGTTATCAGTTCGGCCGCTCCTGTGGCGACCGTCGCTGTAGGATACGATTGCGGTTGGCCGACCTGGTTGCTGCCGGTCTGCTGCTTCCCGCATGAAATCACGATGAGCGACATCAGCGTCGCCCCCAATAAGTAAATCTTCTTCATATTATTCTTCAATATTTTCACTGCAAATATATGAATTTTTCTGCATATAGCGCACCGATCAGACTGCCAAAAATCCCATTCCGCCCTCTAAAACGAAAAACCAAAACCCAATAACGAATGATAAAAAGGTAGAAGGTAGAAAACTGCTTATCCCTTTGGGTCAAGTGAGATGAGATGCCTGAAAGGCAGGATCGTCCGACATCTTCTACGAACAGGGGCGTATTGCATACGCCCGTGATTGCGGTCGCCCTGATAATGTTTGGGCGACCGCAAGGGTCGCCCCTACCATTATCTCAATATTTTTATATATCTTTCCTTTGTAAAAAAAACTTTTTTCATCCCTCGCGCTTGGAATTTTCTAAAATTTCATGTAATTTTGCACCGGTTAATAACAAAATAAATAAAGAAGAATATTATGACAAGAGAAGAACAGGAGCGGCTCGTTAACAGAGACCTGCCCATTATCATGCAGGCAATCGCCCTTGAGAAGGAAGGCGAGTACGAGGAAGCCGACGCCCTTCAGAGGGAGAAAATACCGATGCCCCCATGGATGGCAAGGGTGTTCAAAGAGAAGATGGGATTGGATTATCTGCTCGCAATGAAGTGGAATATGACGGAAGTGGAGGCAGCTTATGGAAAAGAATGGCTTGAGAAATGATATTTTCATTCCTCGCTATTGTAAATCTCAATATTTTATGTACTTTTGCACGGATTAATAACAAAATAAACAACGAAGAATATTATGACAAGAGAAGAACAGGAACGGCTCGTTAACAGAGACCTGCCCATTATCATGCAGGCAATCGCCCTTAAGAAGGAAGGCAAGATTGAAGAAGCCAAGGCCCTGCAAAGGGAGAAAATACCGATGCCCCCAGGGATGGCGAGGGTGTTCAAAGAGAAGATGGGATTGGATTATCTGCTCGCAATGGGGCGGAATATGACGGACGTGGAGGCAGCTTATGGAAAAGAATGGCTTGAGAAATGATATCGCTGACGCAGTTGCAAAAATAGCCAGGGGCCGCAAGGCTCTGGAGACCGATGGCAGGGAACATGAGGGTCGCCTTTCTTTCGAGAAAGGCATTGCGGAAGCGCGGGCGATCTTTAAGGATGTGCTTGCCGGTGGCGATATCGAACTGATATTGCTTGCCGAGTATCTTTT